>SLAD01000055.1 GCA_007126995.1 Kiritimatiellia bacterium
CCTTCCCGCTCAACCCGCCGCCAAAGGGCATCGTTCTTGTCTTCGTCCATATTGTTGATGTCGAGCAAAACAGGATCGATCGAGACGGCGTAACGCTTCGTTACCTCTTCATTCAGCGCCTCCATGCAGCCGAAGGCCCGAATACGATTGCGGCCGGTGGCGAACAGTAGGGTAAGCTGAATCCGGGTGCTCAAGGCACTCTCGTCGCGCGCCAGCGGCCCGGTAACCACTGCGGCAATTGGACGCGGGCGCACCACGCGACGCACCGTTTTGCGGAAATCCGCCCAAAACAGGTCCTCCGCCTCAAAGGCGGGTTTCAGCCCTTTGGCGATAAAATAGTTGTCTTTATTCAGGCTGTACTGATGGGTGTGAGCCGTTCCCTCGGAGACCACCGCAAAGACATCGGTCAGTGACTCGAGCGCCAGCATGGTTGCCCGGTTGGAAAGACCCGTCCGACGCTCAATTTCCCGCCCGCTCAGCGGGCTGGTGGCATGATAGAGCACGCGCAGCACGAGAAGTTGACTAAAGCGGGGCAACAGAATGTTTAATCCATGCATCGTGTCGCCACTCTAGCGCGTGCGATCAGGATCGCCAACCATTACCTGATTAGCGATTTTGACTCTTGATCTCAGGTAGCCTTTCCCGTATACATCCCGTCCTAAGATGACAGTCGAATCCTCTCATATTTCGCGGCGGCGCTTTTTGCACTCCCTTGGTCTGGCCGTACCGGCCATTGCGGGTCTGCCGCTTGCGTCCATGGGCAGCGCCGTGCGTGGTCCGGTTACGTTGGCACCCGATTTGCGGTTTATTTCCAAGGAACTGCCGTTACGCAGACGCCATGAATGGGCACGGGTGCAGCCGAACCCCGACCGCCTGCGGCCGGCCACTGCGGCTGGTTACCATCGCATTACGCTGCATCATGCGGGTATGGATGTGATCCGGTCCACGTCGGAATCGGCGGTGGTAAGCTGCTTGGACGGCGTGCTGGGCGGTCATTTGCAGCGACGCTTCGGAGATGTAGGTTATCACTTCCTGATCGATTACGCCGGCCGGGTATGGGAAGGACGTTCGCTGGCCTATTGGGGCGCTCATGTGTCCGGCCACAACGAACACAATGTCGGCATCGTATTGCTAGGGAATTTCGAAAGACAGCGCGCATCTCGCGCGCAAATTCAGTCAATGCAGAAGTTGGTGGGCTTGGTGAGAGACCACTACAACATCCAGCCGGGCGCCATTTATGGCCATATCGATCTGGGCCGGACCCTGTGCCCGGGACGGTACTTGTATCCGCAAGTGCAGCGACTGAACCAGATGGCCTGAGTAGGCCGCAATAGACTATAATCAGCGATTAAGGAGACGGGATTATCATGCGTGAAAACATCAAACTAGTTTCTTCGGCCAAGACGGGTCATTTCTATACGACCACCAAGAACAAGAAATTGCAGACGGAGAAGATGGAGATCAAAAAGTTTGATCCGACCATTCGGAAACACGTGATCTACAAAGAGGGCAAGATTTAAGCGAATCCCGGCCGCAGCCGCGATCCGGCATGGCCTGGATCCCCTTTAAATCGCGTTTGGTCTTGTTATGGGTAGTGAGCGAGGTAATCGCGGGCGATTCATCACGTTTGAAGGTCCCGAGGGCGGCGGCAAAACGACGCAGGCCAAGCGCTTGATTGAGCGCCTGGACGCTGAGGGGATCGAAGTACTCTACACACGGGAACCGGGCGGCACCCCGACCGGGGAAGCCATCCGGGATATCCTGCAGCATAACATCACGCAGGAAGACATTAGTCCCAGTGCGGAAGTGCTGCTGTTTGCCGCCAGCCGCGCGCAACTTGTAACCCACGTAATTTTGCCGGCACTGGAACGCGGCGCGTGGGTGGTTTGTGATCGTTTCGCTGATTCCACCACGGCCTATCAGGGGTACGGGCGTGGCTTCGATATCGAGCAGATGATCGCCATCAACTCTTTTGCGATCGCCGCCGCAACGCCCGATCTGACCCTGCTGCTCGATGTGGACTTGGAAGAGGGTTTCCGCCGCATCACCGAACGGCACAAGGCGAAGGATAGTCCGCTCGATCGCATCGAGCTGGAAGCGCGTTCCTTTCACGAACGGGTCCGCCAGGGCTACCTCGAACTGGCGAAACGTTGGCCGGAGCGGTTCCGTATTCTCGATGGCATGCGCGATGCCGATATTTTGGCGGATGAAATTTGGGAGCTGATCCAGCGTGAATGTCGCGACTGAACATCCGGTCGCGTGGCAGGGGTTCCTGCGCGGATTCGAGTCGGGCCGCCTGGCCCACGCCTATATTGTCTACGGCAATCCCGAAAAGGAGGCGGGTGCGTTTGCGACCGCGGCGATCAAGCTGCTGTTTGGCGCCGACGAGGGTTCGGATTTAGCCCGCCGTATCGATGAGGAGCGTCATTCTGACGTGATTTCGCTCCGGCCTGAAAGCAAAGCGCGCATGATCCGGGTTGCACAGATACGCGAGCTCAACAAGCGCATACAACAAACAACGGCGGAAGCCCGCTACAAAGTCGGCATTATTGAGCACGCCGACTGTATGAATCCGCAAGCGTCCAACGCGTTCCTGAAAACGTTGGAAGAGCCTGCCGGGGACACCTTATTGCTGCTCTTGACGGATGCGCCCGAAATCATGTTGCCGACCATCCATTCGCGCTGTCAGCGGATTGTCCTTTCGCGCCGTGAGCCGGAATTGCCGGAACCATGGCGTTCGGAAGTTCTCGATGCCTTGCGCCACTTTTCGGGGGGCGACTTGTTTGAGCTATTCCAGACTTCGGAAGCCATCCAGGGCGTGCTCAAATCGATTCGCGAGCACGTGGAAGAATCGATCGAGCGTGACGACGCGGAGGAGAAGGAAGTTTTCGAGGCCCGGGTTTCTGCGCAACTGCGCCAACTCCGAACACAGGTATTCCGTGTCATCCTCTGTTGGCAGCGTGACTTGCTGCACTGTGTGTTGGGCGCGGAAGATACGGGGGAGTTCTACTTCCCCGAACACAGCGAGGATCTGCGCTCGATAGCGTCTTCGTTGACATATGCGATGGTTTTGCGCCGCATCAAGGCGGCCGAGGAGATGGACAACTGGCTCGATCGCAATCTACCGCCATCGATCGTGCTCGATGGGGGCCTGGTCGGTCAATTGGGCCGTAAGCGCCAAGCCAAGACCAGCGCGTAAGACTCTTTAGATTTTACTGCACACCAGTAGCTGATGAAGTCGGAGACTTTCCTGCATCGTTAATTTACCCGTTCTGATGGCCTCGCGTAGGTGCTCTCCGCCTGGATTCTCGATCAGGGAATGGTCGTTCGCTCGGCGCTGTAAATCCTGCTCCCACGGGCACTGCTGTCGGATATGTGCCCAATCGCCCCAGGGTCCTTGATTGCCTTGATCAGTACCGACGGACTTTCGCAGGCTCCGTTGCAGTCGGGTGACCGGCCGCATGATGAGATTGGCCCAGTGGGGGCGATGGGGATAGTGGCCCTTCGGATGAATGACCGTGGCCGCCGACCGCAAATCATCGCGAAAGGCCCGGTGAAAGAGACGACGCCCGGCTTTCCAGCTTTCCGGTACGCTGGCGCTGATCCGCACCACCTCGTGGCACATGAAGGGTTCGTAACTGCGAAAGAGCCGACGGTTGCTATGAAAGTAGCCCAACGTGCTGCGCATGCTGCTGGGATAGAGATAGAACCATTGATGTGCGCTAGTGGGGCGCCACTCCACGATTCTCTGCCAATGCGCCCGACGCCGCTCCTCAGCGACCAGCAATTGATCATGCGCCAGCCACGGATGCGCATAGGTCCAGGTCGCCTCGCGGTAACCTGGTAGCAGATAGCGGGGCAGGGCGGGCAGATGTTCCTTGCGCCGAGCCTTTCGTTTCGGGCGCGGCTTGCTTTTCAGCAGGGTGTCGGCCAGAAAACCACCGAACACCGCATCGTAGCGTGAGAGATTCGCGGCCTGGTCGAGGCCCACACAGTGTGCATGAACATAAGGCAGACCGCTGCCGACGAGACTGCTCGCTGATCCCAACATGCGGTAATAGTGATCGGCATCACGAAACATTGGCTTCATGTTGACCTGATAGATCGAAGCAATCTGTTCAGCGAGTTGGCCCTCACGATTCATGCGATCGAGAAAGATCAAGCCGTCATGCCTCGGATGTGCGCGAAGCAAGGAGGCAATCACGCGGCTATCCTCTCCCGCGCTCAGAAACTGGGCAATCGTTTGCGCCTCACCGGTCACGCCTTCAATATATCGTTGCAGCGCATCCCGCAGCCTGTGGGCTGTTTCTGCAAAGCTGTCGGGTGGCGGTTCCTCAGTTGGTCGCCAATAGGTTTCCTGCTGCAAACGGCAGCCACGCGACGGATCGGGAATGAAAGAGTGGATCGAGGATGCATCACCCTGTCGCACAGCCTCATAAAGCGTGAAGGGGTGGGTAATCACCTGATGCCGCAAGAAGTCGCTGACCGATATGAAATCAATCTGCTGAGTTTGTTCGGCGGCGCGGGCAAGTGCATCGACATGGCTGCCGATCATGAGGTCGTCGCCAACAAGGTGATGATAGAAGGGGATAAACATCATCAGGTCGGTCACACTCGTAACCGTGCGATCACGTTTGTTCACGTGCAATACGAGAAATGGACCATTCAAGTCCTCCGTCCAGTTCATTTTTCCCGCTTGTAAACGATGCAAAATGGCGCGTGTTTTGCGCTCTGCTGCGTCGGTGGGCTCTTTCGGCTGGTCGAAAGTGAGTAGCGGTCCACCGAGCATCACCAGAATGTCTGTGTCGGTTTCGATCGGTTGATAACCACCATAAGGAGTAGCGGCCGCAACTAAACTGCCCCAATCGCCTTCGAAGCGGGCGATATCGCCGGTCATCCACGGACAACTCATTTTCAATGTGTCGGCCAACCTCGCGGATGTGTCCGGCCGATTCGAATAGAGGAAATCACTCATGCTCAAGGCAGTTTAGGCTGGTCACCGCATTCGCTAAAGGAATATTTCCGCCGACATACATTGACAAGTGGAGGTATAGGTTCCACGATGGAGCCATCAGGGAGTCACCTAGATGTGGACGCCACATACTTCTATGGAGCGCAATGCTCGGCGTCGCCTTGAACGCGTTGAACACGCGCGACGAGCGAGGTTCGGTTCCCTGTGTCTCTTGCTGGCCCTCTTCACTGTTTCCACGGCTTTGGGTACCGGCACGACCTATTACGTCTGGTCACTGGCGGACGGATCCGGTGACGGCAGTTCATGGGAAGACGCCTACAATGAGCTCAAACCGGCGCTGCATGTAGCTACAACCGGTGATGTAATTAGGGTCGCAAACGGAGTCTACCGAACAGATGTAAACCCGGTCACCGGCAATTATACCGAGAACCGCTCATTAAGAATTGATCTGAAGCCGGGCGTGGAAATCTATGGGGGGTATCCCGTCCGACTGGAGGGAAGCGTTGTTATCGTAGGCTCGCGCAATCCCGATCCACTGACCAACAATACGTACTTGGACGGCTTTTTCGGCTCCGACACCAACAACATTCAGCATTTTGCGAGTCGCGTGGTCAGCGGCGGTAATTTGCATGGTACCGTTCTGGATGGCTTTACCATTCGGCGCGGCCGTGGCGATGATTCTTCCAGTGGTGGCGGCGCCAACCTGTCTGGCAACCAGTTGGTCTTGCGAAATCTGCGCTTCCACGACAATCACGTCAGTGTTGATTTACCTCCGTTCCCCAGTGGTTCCGGAGGCGGTTTGCGATTGAACAGCGGCGATGTATTGCTGGAGAACGTGCTGTTCGACGAAAACAGAGGCAAGCGAGGTGGCGGTTTGGCTATTCACGGGTCATCGATAAAGGTTTTGTTGCGCGATTGCCGCTTTGAGAACAACTTTGCCCGTGAAGGGGGCGGATTGGGCGTCATGTTGGGTGCCATCGTCCAGCTTGAAGATTGCGTGTTCGAATCTAACCTGGCGCAAGGCGACGTGTTTACCACGACGATGGGCGGTGGCGCTATCGCGCATGGGAGCACGTCGAAACTGGAAGTATATAATTGTCTGTTCGTGGACAATGAGGCTTTTCTGCGTGGCGGTGGGGCGATCGCGAATGACGCAAATCTAGCGCACACCGTTATTCGGGACTCAGTGTTCAAGGATAATGAAGCGGGGTTCAGTGGCAGTGGCGGGGCCGTCCGTTCATTGGGCCCGCTTTCAGTGTCCGGGTCGGAGTTCACGCGCAATCGCGCCGCCTACGATGGCGGTGCCCTCGTTACATTTCACGCCGATACGTTCATCTACAACACACGATTTTATGGTAATCGCAGTGATCGAGACGGCGGTGGAGTGTGTATGCCTTCCACGAACTTCAGTGAACCAGACCAAGGCCCGATTGTGGTGAACTCGGTTTTCGTCGGCAACCGGGCCAACACGAATGAATCGGCCGTCGGTGGCGGCCTGCAGATTGGTCGCGGCATATCCACGCCGCACCGGATATCGGTGATTAACTGCACCTTTATCGCCAATGAGGCATATGAGGGCGGCGGCCTGCATGTATCGTCCACCTCATTCACCAGTATCCATTACGTAGCCAATTCAATCTTTTACGGCAATACGGCGAATAGCGGCACTGTGGAAGAGCAACAGATCACCATCCTGACGGGCACCGGCGGACCGGACGTGGAGATTGATCACACGATCATCCAAGGGCTCGATACATTTACGGGGCATCAAAACCTCGCCTCGAACCCACTGTTTATCACCTCGCCCTCGCCGGGTGTTGATGGGGTATGGGGTACGAGAAACGATCACTATGGCAATATTCAATTGAGCGCAAGTTCGCCCGGTCTCGACAGTGGGCGCAATGATGCCTTGCCCCCCGATGTGCTGGATCTCAATAATAATCAGGACGATACGGAGCAACTCCCCGTCGATATCCTGGACAATCCGCGTCGTAGCCAGTCCCTCGGGGTCACGCCAACCGGGACCGGAACGCCGCCGATCGTCAACCGTGGCGCGTATGAAACCGCACCGATCTTTGTGGATGCCAGTGCTGCGGGCAACGAGGACGGGAGTAGCTGGCAGGACGCCTTTGTAGCGATAGATGACGCGGTGACTGCGGCCGGGCACCGTCCGATTCATATGGCGGCGGGCGTCTACCGTGCGACCTCGTTCATGGGAGCGCCCGCTTCGCTGTCCATAACCGCGCCAACGGCGATTTGGGGCGGATTCCCGCCGGGTGGTGGCATGCTGCACGAGCGGGACCCGTTTACCCATCTGACCATCTTCGAGGGCGAACACGTCCAAGGCGGTATCACGTCACGCGTGGACCATGTCATTCATGTGAATGCGAGCGGGGAACTTCAGCTTGATGGCGCGGTGGTCCAGCATGGGGAGGCCAGCATGGGGGTAGCGATGTTCGGGGGGAATGGTGGCGGTATACTTGCGCAGGGGCCGGTGACGCTTACGGATGTATGGGTACGACACTGTACCGCCGAAGCCGATGGTGGCGGGCTCTTTTTGGACGGCGAAGCGACGTTGTTGCGCGTGCACGTTTCGGATTGTTCGGCCGATGGCTGGGGCGGCGGTCTCGCTTTTCAGGGCATGGCCTTGATCGTGCAAGAGTCCTCGTTTACGGACAATGCTGCCACACACGGCGGCGGTGTGTCGGTGTGGGCCAGCTTCGAAGGGGCGCCCGCCGCGAAATTCTATAACACCACGTTCTCCGGCAATTCCGCCTCCTCACATGGTGGCGTGATCGCCAATGACTTTGGTGGCGCGGTACTCAGCCATTGCACGCTGCACGATAATGTGGCGGATGTGTCGGGTGGCGGCGTGTATGTGTCCGGATCGGGTCTACCTATCTCGCTGCTGTCCACGATTGTGGCGGGCAATCAAGCGCCCGACGATGCGGATCTCGCCAGCGATGGCTCGGTCGAAGTGATCAGCGAGGACCATAATCTGATTGGCTATGCGTCGGTGTCCGTATTTCAACCTTTAACAAACGATCAGGTCGGCACCTCGGCCGATTTGTTGGACGCTGCACTACTGCCGTTGACCGGCGACCCAGCGACGTTTTTCACCCAGTGGCATCCGCTGGCCTACAATAGTCCCGCCATTGAGGCCGGCAGCGCCTCGCCGCATCCCGTGGACCAGCGCGGCATGCCACGTTTGATACATCAAGAAGTCGATATCGGGGCCTACGAATGGGCCGGGCCGGTATTCCTCGTGCATCCTGCCGACGAAAACATCGTCCTAGGGGACTCCGTCACCCTTGCCTATGACGTACTGGCCGCCGACCACAGTGAGTGGTATGTCGGCCATCCAGCGGCGCCGGGCGACATTCCCACCGGCACCTGGAGTGCCGTGGGAGCGAATATCAACCCGTTGGAATGGTTACCGATCGAACCCACCCAAACCTTCTGGGTACTGGCCACCAACGCGCACGGGTTCGCTGTGTCTGAAGGCGCGGAAGTCACGGTTACCGGTACCGCGCGCGAGTTCTGGCGCTGGCAAACGTTTGGCGTCGAGGTCATGACCAACGCCGCCCTGGAAGCGACGGTATGGGGCTGGGACGCGACGCCGGGCGGGCCGCAGGTACCCAACCGGTTCGCTTGGCTGCTGGGACGAGATCCAACCGCCGGCCCGATGCCGCTCTTTGACAACATTTTCGTTGAGGAAGTTAATGGCGACCCTTATGTCAAAGTGGATTTCCGCCGGCGCTTTAATCATCCCGGACTGCTACTCCAATACTCAACCGATCTCGACGATTGGTATCCCGTGGTGGTTAATGGTCAAGAGGTGACATTGACGGTACTCGATCCGGCCCCGCAGGGCGATGATTCGATCGAAGACATTAGATTAGGATTCCACGCAGAGACGTGGCCAATACTTTTCTTCCGCGTGGCGGAAGATTCCAATCCCCCGCAAACCTTTCCTCTTTCCGCCGACAACCCCTTGGCGGTTCCGGTCGGAACAGACCTGCCGATTGATAGTGCAACCGACGTCCACGGTCGGACGTACACCTTTGATCCGCCCGCCACTGTAATGCGTCATCTTTCGATAACGGGTGGACGCGCAAATTTAGACGTTGATGGTAGTGGCGCGCCTGCAACGCCGGCCCAGTACAGCTTTTATGGTATTACCGACGAAGAACGGGAATATTTGGCTCAGCGTATCCCCGTGGGCGACTCCTTTATCCGCTATATAGCGGTGAATCCTTGGTATCCCTAAACAAGGCTTACTTACCTCGAATAACGATCTTGTGCGCTGGCCCCTGCTCAGGATTGGACGTGTCGTAGACAACGAAAC
>SLAD01000319.1 GCA_007126995.1 Kiritimatiellia bacterium
AGGTGACCTCCAGCGTGTTGGCCTGACTTTGCCGCAGTATGCCCATGCCGATGGTCGGCGTTTGAATAAAACGGGCTAGGTTACGTTCATTTTCACTGCCCCGAACGACTTCGGCCACGTCGCTTATCCTGACCGGCACACCATCACGTGAAGCGATCACGATATCTTGAAAATCTTCCGGCCGACTGATGCGGCCTTGCGTGCGCACGACAAATTCCCGCAACCGACTCTCGATCCGGCCACTGGGCAACTCGAGGTTTTCGCGTCGCAGCGCCTGCGCCACATCCATCACGGTCAAATCATGTGCGGCAAGGCGGGCCACATCCAGTTCGACGCGAACCGCGAAGCGCTGCGAGCCGCCGGCTTGTACCCGCCCAACGCCGGGCAAGACTTGGATACGGTCGATCAACTGCCGATCAACGAAGTCCGCCAATTCCGTGCGACTCATCCAATCCGAATTGACGCTGACCCACATGATAGGCTGCGCATCGACGTCCAGCTTCACCACCGTGGGGGGATCAATGTCGTCCGGTAAGCGGCGCCGCACGCGCGCCACCGCATCGCGGACGTCTTGTGCGGCGACGTCGACATTGACTTCCAGCTCAAACTCGACGGTGATTTGCGCGCGTTCCTCGCGCGTTTGCGAGGTGATGGTCTTAATGCCCTCGACTGTGTTGACCTCTTCCTCGATCAGGTCGGTCACTTCCGTTTCCATTACATCGGGCGCAGCGCCCCGCCAGTCAACGGTGACGGTCACCACGGGGACATCAACATCCGGCAACTCGCGAACCGATAGGGCATTATAGCCGATGATCCCGGCGATCAGGATGAGGATCGTGAAAACCCAGGCCAGCACGGGGCGGCGAATGGAAAGATCGGACAGATACACGTCTTAGTCCTCGCTTTGGTTCCGGTCGCGAACCCTCACTCCGGGCTGCAAACGTTGGTGCCCCGCAGCCACTACGCGCTCGCTGACAGAAACCCCTTCACGTATTTCGATGTAGCCCGGTTCCCGCTCGCCCAAACGGACCCGGCGTAGATCCGCACGATCATCGTCATCAATCACGTAGACTGAGTATCCGCCCATGTCGGAAATTAATGCTTCTTCCGGAATGACGATCGCCCGTTCGATCATGGTCACATCGAGTTCCACATTCACGAACTGATTCGGGCGCAAGGCGAGGTCCGCATTATCGATCAAGGCGCGCGCGGCGATGGTGCGAGTGGCTGGATTAATCAACGGATCAACAAAATAAACCTCTCCCTCAAAAGTGCGATCCGGATGGGCTGCCGTTGTGACGCGAACGTTCTGGCCAATTTCAATTAAGGGCAGGTAGCGCTCAGGCAGGTTGAAGTCGAGCTTAATGATGTCGAGTTTGACCAAGTCAAATAGCGGAGAGCCCGCTTGAATATAGTCTCCCAGCGAAACGTGGCGTCGTCCCAATTGGCCTTCGATCGGGGCGCGCACGGTCGTGTCGGCAAGGCGACGCCGCATCAAACCAAGCTCGGCCTCCGCCGCCTTGAAACCGGCACGCGTCTCAATCATTTCGGCCTCAGTAATCAGTTCCTGTTCGAACAGCGGTTCCCGTCGCCGGACCTGCGCTTGCATTTCCTCGAAGCGTGCTTCGGCGCGTTTGACATCCAGGTCGGAGCGTTCATCATCGATGCGTAAGAGCACGTCGCCTTGGGAAACCCAGTCACCTTCGCGGGCCTTAATCTGTATGATTTGGCCACCGACTTCGTTCCGCACTTGAATCTGTTCATCAGCGCGCAAGCTGCCAACGGCGCGCGCGACCAGTTGCCATTCACGCTCTTCCACGACGGTCGCTTCCACGGTAACCACCCGTTCTGCGCGTTCTTCACCTTCTTCATTCTCGCCACGGCCACAGCCGCTAGAGATGATCAACGCCAAGCTGGCAGCGAGGGCGAAAGGCGCGGGTATAGACGCAAAGCTGCGGCGCCGTCCGGTCATTCCTGCACCTCAACGAAGTCGGACGCGAATTCCCCAATCACCAACTCTACGCGCAGTTTGGCGACCTCGAAATCGTACTCTTGTCGGACCAGTTCGGTGCGGGCGAAATCCAATTCGTTCAGGGCGGTGCTGACATCGAGGCTGGTCGCCAGCCCAACACGGGCTTGCTCGGAGAGCGTACGAAAATTCTCTTCGGCCAGCGCGACCTCTTTACGTAACGCCACCAGATCCTCGCGCACGTTCATTAATTCCAGCAAGGCTTGTTGCACCTCCAGCTGGATCGTCTTCTCGAGGTCAACAACCTGCAGTTCTGCCTGTGTGATGCGGTCCTCCTGTTGCAGACGAGAAATACGGCGGCCGCCCCCATCCCAGAACTCGTAGCGCGCAACGGCCGCAACTTCCCACCAATTGTTGCGGCGATTCATACTCTCGGGGTCGACGAAAGAATGGTTGTACTGCAATTCGAGTGTCGGCCAGGCCTGACGCCTTATGACGGTGCGCTGTTCCGAGGCGGAGTCGATCTGCATGCGAGCGGCGATCAGGTCATTGCGCTGATCCAGAGCCTGCATAAACAATTCGTGCAGCACTTCCGACTCAGGATCGGCGGCGGGGGAAGGCGGCTTAACCTCAAATGCATAATCGGCATCGAGGCCCAAGCGACGCGCCAAATCGGCGCGGGCGACATCATGCGCGTTGATCGCAGCGACGAGATTTCGGCGCGCACGCGCTTCATCGACCTCCGCGCGTAATAGTTCCGTACGGCGCGCTTCGCCGGCATCGAACCGTGCCTTCGCGCGTGCCACTTCCTGAGTGCTCAAGGCGACCGTTTGCTGGGCTAAGTCCACCTGCTTACCCGCACTCAATACCCCGTAGTAAATCTGGCTGACGTCGAAGAGCGACAGACGAATGGCATGAACCAAGGCCTGTGCCTCTGCGCGCTCAAGTGCGATACCCAAGCGTCGAGCGGGCAAGACGCGGCCGTCGAAGAGCGGTTGACTGGCGGTGATGGTGGCGCTCCAAGAGTCCTCCGGAATCACGATGCGACCGTCCTGGCGCACTTCCGATTCGGGCCGGTCATAGCGGCCGGCCGCGGTGAGACGCGGTGAGATGATGGTCCAAGCACGGTCAATTTCCCGTTCCGCGATACTCACCTCACGACGCTGAATTTCAATCCGCTCATCACTTTCGAGGGCGAGCAGCAGCGCCTCATCAAGCGTGATCATCTCTGCGTGCGTAAAGGTTAGTGCCAAGGGCAACAAGACCGCTGTACGTATGAAAGTTGTGACGTTATTCATATTCTTGTCTCTCCTGCTTATGAAGCCTGGTTCACTTGGTCTGTTCAATTAAACACATTTGTAACGAATGATTTGCACCATCAGCCGACTCGCTGAAGTCGGTGAACTCCATATATCCTGACAACCCGGTCCACCCTACCACAATTGGGTGACCGGGTTGCAGCCTTAATCCGTCGAGGCGGCTGCTCGATGTCCGGGCATGAATCAGAGCTTCACCCGTTCGAACCAGCGAAACAGCGCCATTACGCCGGCCAAGAGGATGACGATCACAATCCAGTGCGACACGCTCAAAACGCCCGGTAACGTGATCTGGCCCAAATCGCCCCACGTGAGTACCGTTTCGCTCATCCAAGGATGGAGTGTGGCATAGAATGAAGCACCCACCAGCATGCCAATGATGCCAAACACCGCGTGCCAACGCCCTTCGCCCAAGGCCCCGATAGAGGTGCCCGGACAGAGCCCAAAGAGGCCCCAGCCAATCCCAAACAGCAGGCCGCCGATGATGTTGGCACCCAAGATCGTTGGTTTGAGGTTCAGGACCTCCATGCCGAAATCGTGCATGAGGTAAATGCCAATCATGCCCACCAGAATGGCGGACATCATGAACTTGATAATGGTCATGTCCATCAAGCGCAGTGCGCCAAGCTGTTTCTCATAGCGCAGCACGCGCCCTTTTTGCAGTAGAAAGCCGAAGACCAGGCCGGTCAAAAGTCCGTAGAACAAGTTCATGATGCTGAACCTCCTTTATAGATCAAATTGGCGACGATTAGTCCGCCCGTAAAAAAGAATAGTAATGAGATGAACCCACTGACGGACAATTGCATCAGTCCGCTCAGGCCATGCCCACTGGGGCAGCCATCCGCGAGGCGCGCCCCGAACATGGCGAATATGCCGCCCACGAACGCAACCCCGCCGCGCTTCCAGGTATTCGGACCAAAACGGTCCGCCCACATGGGGGGAACGGCCTCACGCTTAAATGAGCGATCTTGCCACGCCCCGATAGCCGCACCGATCAGGATGCCGACCAGCACCATGCCCTGCCAATCGAAGCGAGGCGCGGTGCTTTGATAGTACTCATTGTTGGCGACTCGATCCGGCAGGATCACCTGCTCAATCGCGCCTGCGGCACGCACGAAAGTGGTCGATGCGCCGAGGAATTGCCCGGTAAAGCCAACCGAGGCAATCGCCAACAGCCCGACCAAGGCACCCGCCAGATACGGGTTCCAGCCTCCATCATGGTATTTTGTCATGTTGTTCTCCTATTTTCCTGCTGTCATGAGGGCGCCGACAAGGGCCCATAAAGTGACGGATATATACAGATTGCTTTGCAACGGACACGCCCCGGTGCGGCAACCAATGAATCGATAGATGGCGTAGCCCGCAATCCCGCCGACCACGGCGCCGATGAATATTTTCACTGCACTATGCATGTCTATTCTCCTGTCTCTTTCCCTTTGGGACGATAAATCCGATAATAAACCGTAGGCACAAGGATCAACGTGAAGGCGGTGGACACGAATAATCCGAAAATCAGGGCCCAGGCCAATCCGCTGAAGATGGGATCCAAGGTGATCGGCCACGCGCCCAGCATGGTGGTGCCGGCCGTCAATAAAATCGGGCGCATGCGTACCGCGCCGGATTCGAGAATGGCGTCGCGCAGCGCCATGCCTTCGTTCACGGCCTGACGAATGAATTCAATCAGCACCAGAGCGTTGCGGACCACAATGCCGCTCAATGCAATCATCCCGATCATCGCGGTGGCGGTGAAAAAGACAGGCGTGTCGTATCCGCCGATATTCTGATTGGCAATCAAGTTCAGTAGCCAGAAGCCGGGCATGATCCCGATCATCGTCAGCGGGATGGACAGCATAATGACACCGGGGATGGCATAGGAGCCGGTCTGGTAAACCAGCAGAATGAAGATGCCGATCAGTGCGATGCCGAACGCGATCCCGAGATCACGGAAAACGTCCACCGTAATCTTCCATTCGCCCTCGCCGGTCCAGCTTAGGCGGATGCCCTCGGGGAGGGGATGTTCCCGGAAGTGCTTTTGCAGCGCCAGAATGGCATAGGCCGGTCCGCGTCCAGCCATCTCGGACTGGACATACACCACGCGCTGCAAGTTCTTACGGAAGATGGGTTGGTCTTCGACTGTTTCCTCGAATTGACCTAGTTCGCCCAGCGGAACCAGTGTTCCTTGTTGACTGCGCACCGGTAATTGGGCGAGGCGGTCGGCAGAAGATCGTTCCGCACGTGTGAGTTGGAGGATGATTGGCCGCTCGTTCCGGTCCCGCTCGGTTTGCACCACGCCCGCACTGCGGCCGCCCAAAGCCAGTTGCAGGGTCTCGACAATCTCCACCGGGGCCACCCCGCTGAGCATGGCCTTCTCGTGATCAATCCGGAAGAAGAGCTTCTGATGCGTCGCCGCGCTGGAGTCGTCGATATCGACCATGCCCCCTTCCTTGTCCATGCGGGCGCGCACGGTGCGGGCGGCATCGATCGATTCTTCATAGGTGTGATGCGGCGCGCCGTACACTTCGGCAACGACCGTCGCCATCACCGGCGGGCCGGGTGGCACCTCGACCAACTTGATATTCGCGTCCATCGTGTCGGCCAACTCGGTCAGTTCATCGCGTAGACTCAAAATCAGGTCATGGCTGCCCATGCGACGTTCCCGATGGTGTCGCAGATTGATGCGAATATCGGCCAAGTGCGGACCTTCCCGCATATAGTACTGGCGCACCATGCCGTTGAAGTCCATCGGTGAGGCGCCACCGACGATGCTGCTGAACGCGACTACATCGGGTACACCCTGCAAATAGTCCTCGAACGCGCGCACCACGGCGTCGGTGCGCTCCAGCGTGGTCCCTTCCGGCATATCGATCACGATCTGAAACTCATTCTTATTATCGAAAGGCAGCATCTTGAGTGGTACCAAGCCGGTCAGGGCCAAGGCGACCGAGCCGATAAAGAGCAGCGCTGTCACCCCGAAGAGCAGTCGACTCTTGCGCGGGGAATCGATAAACGGGGCCACGACCCGGCTGTAGCCGCGGTGCATGCGCGATTTCGGCGCAGCGGATCCGCTTTTCACGTCCGTATCGGCTGGTTTGACGCGCAAAATCAGGCGCGCGAGGGTGGGGGTAATGGTCAAGGCCACCACCGTTGAGAAGAACACCGCGACCGGCACATTCATGGCCATGGGTGCCATATAGGGGCCCATCATGCCCGTGATGAAGAACATCGGGAAGAAGGACACCATCACTGCGAGAGTTGACAACACGATGGGGGGCATGACCTCCTGCATCGCCATCATGATCGCCTGCATGCGTGAGGCCTTGCCCATGCGCAAGTGGCGATAGATGTTTTCCACGCCTACGATCGGGTCATCCACCAGCAAGCCGAGTGTCAGAATCAAGGCGAACAATGTAACGCGGTTAATGGTGTAGCCATTCAGATAGTTGAAGAGGAGCGTCAGCGAGTAGGTGATCGGCACGGCGATGGCGACAATGATGCCTTCGCGCCAGCTCATCGTCAGCGCGAGCAAGGCGATCACGGTTAAGATCGCCAGGCCCAGCGACGTGACGAGGTTGTTGACCTTCTCGTCGGCGGTGGCCCCGTAATCGCGGGTGATGTGCAGGTCGATGTCGTCGGGGATGACGCTGCCGGACAGCTCTTGCAGCATTTCTTGCACATCAGCCGCCACGCGGACCGCGTTGCTGCCTGCCTTCTTGGCCACGGCCAGGGTTACCGCCGGCAAGGGCGCGGAATCGATGCCTGCCTTTTCCGCTGCCGGCCCATAGCCGAAGCGATGGTAGGTGCTGATCTCGGCGGGGCCGTCGCGCACTGTCGCGACGTCCCGTAGCCGTACAAGGCGGTCATCCCGCACGCGCAGCACAAGGGATTCGAGATCACGCTTGGTTTGCAGGAAGGGCCCGGCCTCAACGGGAATCCACGTGTCGCGTTGCTCGAAGGCACCGCTGGCGACTTGCGCATTGGCGGCGTGGATAGCGCGCTCGACTTCGAGTGCCGTGATGTGATGCGCGTGCAGGGCGGCGGGGTCCAGGTAGACCTGCATGACGCGGGATTCGCCCCCATGCAAGGTGATGCGGGCGGTATTCGGGATGCGTTGCAGGTATTCGATCACTTCCTCCGCCACGCGATGCAGCTCATAGGTGTCGTGCCGCTTGCTGTACAGCGCCGCCGTGATGATCGGGACGTCATCAATCTCGATCGGGCGCACGACCCAGTCGCTGATGCCGGGCGTGACGCGATCAATATTGGAAAAGAGCTTATTGTATAATTTGATCAGGCTGTCTTCGCGATCTTCACCGACATAGAAGCGCACCGTCACCACCGCCATGCCGGGACGCGACATCGAGTAGACATACTCGACGCCGTCGATTTGATAGAGCAGTTTCTCGAGCCGGGAGGAAACCAGCCGCTCCACGTCACTGGCGCTGCCACCGGGGTAGTGAATCAGCACATCGGCTACCGGTACCACAATCTGCGGTTCCTCTTCGCGCGGTGTCAACCAGAGGGCGCCAGCGCCCAGAATCAAACTGGCGACAATCAGGAGAATCGCCAAATTGCCCTGTAGGAAGGCTTCTACGATCCCCATCAAAAATCGGGGCTTCTTATGTTGTGCGGGTACGTTACTCATGACGCATGCTCGTTATCGAAAGGGTTAGGGATGGATGAGTACCTGTTCACCCGCTCGCAGGCCGGCCAGCACCTCGGTATAGTCCTCCGCGCGTTCACCGGTTTTGATCAGGCGCACATGCTGGCGCTCGTCTTTAACCACCCGCACTTGCTCGATTTGACCCACGCGCCGGATCGCTTGTGTCGGTACGCGGAGGGTTTCGCGCGTTTCGGTTTCCAGTCGTAATCGGCCAAATGTGCCGGGCACCAGCATCTCCTCGACTTGCGGCACGCTGATTTGAACCACCCGCGTGCGCGTTTCCGCGTCCGCATCGGCGCGAATACGAAACACTTCGCCCGACAGGGTCTGCGGCGGGGAACCGATTTCCAGCGCTACCGAGTCGCCTTGCGCCAGATGCACAAGCCAGCGTTCGGGTACCTGCACATCCAGTCGCAGTTGGTCCGGATCATATAGAAGATAAAGGGCCTGTCCCGGCTGAACCAGATCGCCCCGATTGGCCAGCCGGTCAATCACGATCCCGTCCAGTGGCGACACGATCTGGGCATAGTCCAATTGCACGCGCGCCTGTTCGCGCTGGGCGGTTGCAGTCTGGAAGGCGGCCTCAGCAGCGATAAATTCCTGCTCGGCCACCAAGGACTGCTCATACAATGCGCTGACCCGCTCAAACTGGGTCTCGGCTTGCCGCCGTACAGCCTCCGCTGCCTTGTCGTTGGCTTGCAGTTCCCGGTCATCCAGACGAACCAAGCGTTGACCTGTTTCAATCCGGTCTCCGGCGTTGGCCGCGAGTTCATTCACATGGGCCGCGATACGCGCGCTGACTGTGACATAGTGGTCCGACGTCAAGGTTCCTGTCAGCCAGACGTGATCCCGCTGAACGACCGGCTCCACCGTATAGGTCTCCGCATCAACCGGAACAGGCTGGCCACGCGTGGGGGAGGGCGCGTCCGGATCTTCGTACCCTCGTGTTAGCGTGACGACCAGGATGATGACCAGCGAGACTCCCGCCAGTGCGATGATCGGTTTCCAGATGAAGCGCTGAAATAAATGCATCGGTGTCATATGTTTAAGCCCTCTTTCGAATACAATCCAGAATGGTTAAGGCTCTTGGATCGGCAATGGCGTACCAAACTTCCTTGCCCCGTCGATCCGCCTTTAGCAGGCCGGCACGACGCATCGCATTGAGATGCTGTGAGGTAGCCGCTTGCGGTAGCGCCAGAGCCGTCATGATTTCATGCACGGGTGCGCTGGAGCGACAATCCAGCAGGTCCACGATTTGCAATCGTTGCGCATGGGCAAGGATCTTCAAGGTGTCGGCCATGCGCCCCAGCAGTTCCGGTGAAATGCTG
>SLAD01000088.1 GCA_007126995.1 Kiritimatiellia bacterium
CGCGCATATCGAAGCGCACCCGGCGGCGCGTGCACACGGCGGCGCGCAAAATGGGGTATGTGCCCGACCCGGAAATTGCGCGCCTGATGAGCCACCTGCGAACCAGCCGCACGACCCGGATTGCGTCGACCTTGGCCGTGCTCACCGATGCCGAGGATGCGGCCGACTATTTTGTGAATCCGTTTATCTGCATGCTCCTGCAGGGTATTCGCAAACAGGCCGAGGAGCTCGGGCACGCGCTGGACTTCATCCGTGTCCGCGAGAACCGCATGTCGCCCGCCCGCTTGCAAGCGATTCTTGAAACGCGCGCCATCCGGGGCGCCCTGATGCTTCCCCCGCAGGATATATCGCAGCCGTTTCCGCTGCCGCAGGAAGACATCGTGCTGGTGGCCGCCTCCGCCTGCGTTCCCGAGTTTGAGCAAGTACACCGGGTTATTCCCGACCATTACGCCAACATGATCGCGCTCTATCAGGCGATCATCGCTGCCGGGTATCGGTCCATCGGTTTGGTCACCTCACCCGAGATGGAGCAACGCGCCCGGAACTGTCCCGTGTGTGTCTATGAATGGATGATGCGCGACCATGCCCGAATGGCCCGGATTCCTCCTTATGTTCTGAACCGGACAAGCAAGAGTCTGTTTGCCTGGTATGATAAGTATCGGCCCTCGATTCTGGTCGCACCGGAAATGTGGCTGATTGAGGCGCTGCAGGATCACATCAACGTGCCCGACGAAGTGCCGGCGGCCTTGTTTATGGGGTTTGGCACCGGATTTGCCGGGGTGAATCAGCATTCCGAAGTGATCGGCCGTGAGGCGGTCCAGTTGCTGGCGGCAGAGGTCGTGCGCAATGTCGATGCGCTGCCCGAGCATCCGAAAACCATCCTGATCCGTGGCGAATTTGTGCCGGGCGCTTCCATGCCCGTTCCTGCACCGGCGCCCCCGCGCACGCGCCGCAAAGTCTGATCGTCACCGGTTATGCGCCGGGTTGTTGAACGGATAAGCAATGCTACACTTTGTGGAATGTGTCATCGGCGTAAAGTGGCGTGCATGAAAACAAAAATTGTACAATTTGGTTTGGGGCCGATTGGTGTGGACTGTGTCAAGTTGGCGGCGACGAAACCGTGGGCTGAAATCGTTGGTGGCGTGGATATCGACCCGGATAAAGCGGGCAAGTCGTTGACCGAGGTTGCCGGGGTGCCCGACCTGGACGCATGCCGTATTTATTCCGATGTGAACGAACTTTTGAGCGAGGTTCGGCCCGACGTGGTACTACATACCGCCGGGTCGCGGGCGGCGGAGTCCTTCGCGCAATTGACCCCGTTATTGAAGCAGGGCGTGCGCGTGGTGTCTTCCTGTGAGGAGCTATTGTTCCCCGCTTTACGCGCGCCGCAGGAAACCGAGGCGACCGATGCGCTGTGTCGCGAGGCTGGGGCGGCGGTGCTCGGGACCGGCGTAAATCCCGGATTCGTGCTGGATGTATTACCCATTTGCTTGACGGGCGTCGCCCGTTCCGTCGCCTCGATTTACGGGGAACGAGTGGTGAATGCTTCCACGCGCCGCATGCCGTTACAACGCAAGGTGGGCAGCGGCATGGAGCCGGACCAGTTTCGGGCGCTCTTTCGGGAGGGCAAGGCAGGACATGCGGGATTCCAGGAATCCTTAGCGTTGATCGCCCATGCCCTGGGATGGACGTTAGGGCCGATCACCGAGACCTGCGAGCCGGTGATTGCCGATCATGATATTCAAACGGACTATTTTAAGGTGGCCAAGGGGCTGACCTGCGGACTGCATCAAATTGTGGAGGCAGAAGGGGAGGGGCACGCCATCAAGCTCGACTTGAAGATGTACCTGGATGCGCAAGACCCACACGACGCCGTGCACATCGAGGGGGAACCGTCGATCAAGCTGCGCATCGACAAGGGCGTGGCGGGTGACGGCGCCACGGTAGCCGCGGTAATCAATGCCGTGCCACGGATACTGAAGGCCCCTGCCGGGGTTCGCTTGATGTCGGAACTGGCGCTGCCCTGCTGGGCCTAACCCGCATTTCCGCCGATTACCGGCGACTCAAGGGGCTCGATCTCGCCAGGGATGGAAATCCAGCGGGCGCGATTTCAAATCGGCGAAGGTGCGCGCCTCCACGTGGCCATCGAGAAAGAGCACATTGGCCGTGGTGCCGCCACGGTGTCGGAAGGCTATGCCCATATCCTCCGTGTGCCAAGGCATATTGGCCAAGTCGGCACCCCATCCATCGGCTGCCAGCATGACGCGACTGGGCTCGGACACCGCGCCGTAGCGCACAATTTGCAGACCCGGCGGGGTTGCCCAGTTGCGCCCTTGGCTGGTGTGAAAATTCTTCCCGAAATCCGTTGTAGCTCGTTCCTCGGGCACGGTCTGCGACGGCCCATGCACCAGATAGTCGGAGGCCGGACAAGCAAAGAAGGATGGGGGCCTCTTCCCGCGTAGCGGGCTGCCATGCATCGAGTAAGGCGCATCGCTGTCAATAACCCCGTGAAAAGCCATTAGTTCCCAATCCCAAAACCGTTGCGTGGCGCCTACAATCGGAAGATGGTCGGGCACGATGAGGCTGTTCGGAATGATGATGCCTCCCCGCTCACTGGACCACGTCGTAGCGAGCGCTCCCAATTGCCGGAGATGAGTTGAGCAGCCGGCCTGTCGACCGGCGTCCATCGCGTTCTGGACGCCCGGCACCATGATTGCCATCAGCAACATGATGATGGCAATGACCGCCATTAGTTCTACGAGGGTGAATCCTAAAGCGCAATGGGTGTGTTTGTTCATAGCTTTACTCCGATAGGAAGACAAACGCAGCTTCGCGACCGTTCGTATGATGACGGGACACGCGCGCCAGCACGGTTGCCTGCCCTCCCTCGCTCAGCCATTGGTCGATCTCGCCTTCGGGAGTGGATATCAGCAGCGAAAAAACAGGAATGCGCGGGCCATGATTGACGGGCGGTAGTCCGATGAACGTTGCGATGGCCTTTGCGCGCGGATCGTGTGCGAGCACATCTTCCCACATCGGCGGCGGAATGACAGGGCGGTTGCCCCAGACATAGCCTCCGGGCCGACCGTGCACAAGCGGATCGAAAATCGATATCTGCACGTCGGGGCCCAGGCCGCGTGTGAAGCCGTCGATGTAATATCGTTCCATTCGTCCGACGATGCCTGAGGATGAACTATTGGCCACCAGAATGACCGAGCCGTTGGATTGCACCGCTTCCCGCACCCTGCCCCCGATGGTATAGGCGGCCTCCTGCACATCATCGAAGAAGGCTCGGTCTGATTCAGCTATCTGTGGCCCCGACGCGCGGAAGAGATTGCTCACGACGAGGAGCACGGCTACCGCTGCGACGACACCTGTCGCCAGTGGCCATGGCCCGCCTCGTTTGACTTGAGTCAAGAGAGCCACACACACGATCAACAATACCACGGTCAATGCAGTCATTTACATCCACCACCTTCGTTCAGGTCACCACATACCCTAGTCTAATGATGCGCTACTTGCGCATAGGCTGCAAGTAGGGCATCCTGCCATCCTGTTTACTGTTAAACAGGCTGTTCGTTACTCGGCCGATAACGTCGGCACCACCATCGTCATACTCCGTCCAGCGGCCGGGACATCCACTTCCCGCACGACCGCTTCCCGGCCATCCGGCAACACGACGGAAATCCGGTGCCGCCCCTGAAACACGCGCTCGCTCATCCGCCCTTCATCATCCGTCGGGCGGGCCGCGCGACTCCACCAGTCGCCATACACGAGATCGCGGTACGCATAGAAGGCGGGCTTCTTGGTCCAGTCGCGGCGAATCAAGGCCCCTGAATCGCCCATCCAATGCGCGCCACCCCAAAAGCCCCACATGATGAAGGCCTCGGTGGCGGGGTGCGCAAACCAAGCGGTAAGAAAGTCCCGCGTATAGTCTGCCTGCATTTGTTCATTCGGGATGTTGGTGTCGAATTCCGAAATCATCAGGGGCAGTCCCGTTGCGTCGTATACTTCGTCGATGATGCGCCACACATCCTCGGGCGCCGTGAATCGTTCCGACCAGAAATGACCTTGCAGTCCCACCACATCCATTTCCGCGCCAAGTTCTTGAAGGGTCTTGTAGAATTCAATGAATCGCGCGCGTCTGGCCGGGTTCCCGCCGTTGCCCACGATATCAAATTCATTCATCACTAATCGGTTGCCGGGCGTCGCCTCGCGCGCCACGTTGAACCATTCCGCGACGGCCTCCATACCCAGTACCTGAATCAGGTTGCGATGGCTCATCGGCTCATTCAGTACATCCCAATAATGCGTCCGGTCGGCCGTCGCGTTGCCGATATCCCGAATATGCCTCAACACGGCGGCTTGCAATGCTTCCGGATCGTCTTCCTTCTCGCGCAGCCAGTCCGGTGTGAAGCGCCAACTGCCCCAGACCATACAGTGCCCCTTGATGACGAAATCCCGCTCATGGAGCCAATCGATCGCCTGTAAAGACCATTCCTGTTGATACAAGTCTGGACGGACACCGGCCCATTGGGGCCATTTCAAATCGTTCTCGAACACCGCCGCGTTGAAGTTCTCTACCAGCCACTGGCGGTATTGTTGATTGTCCGCTAGAAATTGGGCGCGTGCGGTGTCTGGATCAGGGAACTGTTCCGGATCGAATCCGCGCGGCGCGTCGGTCAGGCGGGATGCGACCACGGCGGTACCAAACGGATACGCATGGCGCTGTTGCTCCACGCGCACCTCCGCGCCGGGCACGGGTTGACCCCAGCGATCCGTGACCTGCACGGTCAGGTCGGCTTTGCGATATTGCTCGATACGTCGCGTCGCCTCCTCGCGCCAGGCTGCGTCCGGTTCGTGACCTACATAAGCAACGATCGGGGCCGTTAAGGTCGCGGGATCCGTTTCCGCCGGATGGCGGGTGAAATTCACCTCTGTCAAGTTGACCGCTCGGCCAAACATCGACAAGGTGGGCACCAGTAGTAGATCGCCCGCTTCATAGGAATCGCGGGTGCGAAAAGCGAACCGAACCGTTTCCGGCTTAGAGCCCACAATCACGATCTGGCGATATTCAGCGCTGGGATTGTAGTTGTCACCGGATGCGGTCGGCAACAACGTTAAGACCACGCCCGCTTGTCCTTCCGCCCCGGCATCCACTTCACGGCGCACGGCTTGCACATCCAGCGAAACCTCAACGACCTCACCCGCGGCAACGGCAAAGGGTAGCCGGAAGACCGGGACACCCTCCGTTTCCGGTGTAACCTGTACGCCTTCGTCCGGTTGCTCCATCTCGGCCCGTGACTGTTCAGACAAGGTGCCGTCGGGTGCGCGCCACCAAACCGATCCCCACGTAACCGTGACGGTCCCCATCAACATGCTGATCCACAACGCATGCAACCAAATATCAACGTCCACAAAATGCTTCATTTCATCCACCCGGTAAAATAGTCAGTGCAGACAGCCTATACGTGTCGGTGCATCGATCAAGCAGCCATGCGCGTTAACGTTAACTTCCGATGCGTCGCCCAGTGGGGAACGTTAGTTATTCTGCGGATCGTCGGTTCAACTCCGCAATGCCGTCAAAATCGCTGTCTTCAGAGAGAAACGTCGTGGCACCCGCAATCAAGGCACTGGCGGCATGAATACTGTCGCGAGCGCCGATATGGGTGGAGGCACGCAACTGCTGAGCGCGGATCAGTACATCGTGAGTGCAGGGCAGGAATGAGAGGCGCGGAAAATGGAGAAAGCGCTCTCCCTGTAGTACCGCAGACGGACGATCCAACACTTTCTCAACTACATGAGTAAATTCATCCCACGTCAGCACACTGGTCACAGCCGCCAGCCTGCCGTCTACGATATCAGAGAGAACCTTGCGACAGCGTTGTGCGCGTTCATCATCGTAGAGGACCGCATACAGGAAGATGTTCGAATCAATGTAGGTGCGCATACCTGTCTTCCATCAGTTTTTTCAATTCCTTCGGGTCTGGGCTGGAAGGCTGACGGGGCAGACTGAGAAATTGATGCAGAAAACCGCCAGCGGATGGGCGAATTTCAACACGATCATCATGGACCTCAAAAACCACCTCGTTTTTCAATCCAAGATGTGTGCGAATGTCCTTGGGCAGCACCACTTGCCCGCGGCGGCTAAGTGGACGTACAAATACTAATGAGTTTTTCATACATTGCGATCCTACTTTTAAGCACAGTACTAGCATATCAAATGGTGTCAAGAGGAGAAGATCAGGGAATGCGCACCGGGCAGCGGCCGGTGGCTTCGCGCTCGCCCAGCCAGACTTTTACGGCGGCGCGCTGCGAAGCGGGCGAGGCGCCCCAAGCGGCAATCATGTTGGGCAGATGCGGTAACTCGTAAAACACATAGGGACTCCCAAAGGAGGTGAATACAACCTTGCCGGGCGCATCAACCCAGAACCCCCGCCAGAAGGCCATCACCATGTGGCCGATCAACCGCGGCGTGCCCATCAGGGAATGCATCTGGTGATGGATGTTGACGAAGATCTTGTCGTAATGTGTCGCGGCATCGATGAGTTGCGTGTGGCTGGGATTGTCGAGCTCGTCCACCTCGAAACCGCGCCGGCGCAGTTCGTCCGTGATGGTGCCGAGGAAGGAGCCGTCCTTTTGCGAGTCCTTCCAGAAGATGCGCACGGAAAGCACCTTCCCGCCGGGGCGGGGCGTAACGGGAATAACGTCGTCGTGGCGGAGCACGGTGATGGAACGGTCGGCGACGTCCTGAGCAAAAGTGGTCCATTCGGCGATTTCTCCTTCGTCCGGTTGCCGCCCGAACGCATCCTCGTGGACGCGTAGGCGCGCTTTGAGTGCGAGGACACGGCGCACAGAGGCGTCGAGGCGTTCCATTGAAAGCCGGCCACTGCGCACGGCCTCGAATATCGCCGGAGCGTCGTTTTCCGGTTCGGCGAAAAGGAACACATCGCCACCGGCCAGAATGTTGGCCAGCGCCTTTTCGCGGGAGGGCACGCGCGAGCTGATGCCGATCATGGGCGAGGCGTCCGAAACGATCACGCCCTCAAAGCCGAGACGCTCGCGCAGCAGTTCGTGCTGGAGCTTGAGCGAGAGTGTGGCGGGCAACGCCTCCAGCGGCTGGTCCGCAAGGCCCTCATAGGCGGGAAAAGCGATGTGGCCGCTCATCACGCTCATGACGCCGCTGGCCAGTGCCGCCTTCCAGACCCGCCCATAGCTTCGCTCCCATTCGGCAAGATCCAGCGGCATCAGGGCGGTGCAAAGATGTTGGTCGCGGTCATCGAGGCCCGCTCCGGGGAAGTGCTTGGCGGTGGCGACCATGAAGCCCTCGGACTGCACCCCCTCGATATACGCGGTCGCCATGTGCGCAACGAGATCGGGATCGTCACCGTAGGCGCGGGTCTGCGTCTCCGGGTTGTTGTGATTCAGCGCCAGGTCAATCACCGGCGAGAAGGTCCAGTGCACCCCGACGGCGCGGGCGGTGCGGGCGAGGATCGTCCCGCGCCGACGCATGTCCTCTGGTCCCGATCCAGCGGCGCATCCCATCTGCGGAGGGAAGGCGATGCGGTAGCCGCTCTCGATGTCCGCTGCGATCAGCAGTGGAACAGAAGCCTTCGACTGCATCGCCTTGATGAACGTGCGCGTTTCTTGCGGATCGCCGGGATGGATGAAGAGCGAACCGAGTTGGTGACGCTCAACCTGTTCGGCCCATTGGTCGGCGTCCATCGTGCGCACCCAGGGCATCAGCAGATGCCCGACCTTTTGTGCGACGGTCATGCGTTGCAGGGTGGTTTCGATCCAATCGTTGATTGAGGTGTTCATCTGAGTCCAAAGTTCTCGATCGCAAAGTGTCCCTGATCGCGTAGTTGATGCCAGGCGTTGATTTGTTCGGGATCCCAAGGCGTTCCCAATTTATCCGCCCAAGTCGCCAGATCAGGCGGAGCAGCGCTTTCCCGAATGGAACCGGATTCGTGTTCCGTATCGGGGCGACGAGCGGACAGCATGTCCAGCCAGTGCGCGAAATCGCCGTACCCGCCCTCCACACGGCTGAAGCCCGCATCGAGTGTCCGCGAAAGATAGTGATTATCGCCCGAGTCCAGCACGTCGAGCACATACGGAATCTGTTCGGCGGGATCAATGTTCCGGCGTAGAAAAGTGATGAAGTGTTGTCCCTCATCCGCGAAGAAAAGATTGTCGCGCACGGTAACCGATTCCCATTCATCGGCGGATTGGGGTCCCTTCAGCGGGTGGCGACGCACCTTGAATACGATTTGGCCGCGCGATATTTCGGCTTCCAGTTCCCCCCCGCCATTCTGCGCCAGCACATTGTTGAGTAGGCGGGTGTTGGCAGCCATGGGAACAAAGGCCCCGGCACCCGTATTCCATGCGGCGATCGAATTGCGCATTTCCCAATTGCCACCGTTGGGGGCAGCCAGCTCCATTTCAACGCCCAGACGACCATTGCCATACATCAGCGAGCGGTCCACCAAAATGTCGGTGCAGTAAACGTCCCACCAGATGCCGCCCCCGTAGTTGCCAATGGCGGTGTGGCGTAGAAAATGAACTTGGTGCACGTCACCGAGTTTGATGCCCGCTGGATCCCAACGCCGGAAATTAGTCCAGTGTCCCCGAATATTGTTGTAGTTGGTGGTGCAGTCCTCGAGCAATAAATTGCGTATGCTGCCGCCGCCGATCCCTTTCTGGCCGTTGTGGGAGGCGTATACCCGCCGAAGCGTGACGCGCTCGGATCGCTGAACGAGTAGTCCGCCGTTGACGTTGTCGATGAAGCGGCAGTCCTCTACAAGCACATTGTTTGCGTTTGCGACAATGAGTGCGCTACTAAGATATCCGCTGTTTGCATGGGTGAAAGTGAGATTGCGCAAGACCAAGTTGTTCTTATAGGCGATGCGCATCAGCGGCCAGTTGGTGTGACGAACCAACGGTATTTCCACCCGTTCCGGCGGACCTTCCCCCGGAGCGCGGCGCAGAAAAATTCGGCCACGCAGGGCTTCCGGTGCGTCGGGATGAGTGACCACGGTAAAATCACCCGGATCGCGCAAGAAGTCGGAAACCGACTCGGTGACCAGTCCGCCGTGCTGCATATGGCCGGGGGGGACTTCGCCCAATGGCCTTCCGCCGGCTTCCGCGCCCGGCGCACCACCGGGCTGATGCCA
>SLAD01000131.1 GCA_007126995.1 Kiritimatiellia bacterium
ACTTGGATACCTCCTTGAGTATCCGCTGCATCTGCCGATGGTTTCGTATCCATGTTTTAACCTCCGGGATCATCTCTTTGGGGACATAGACGGTGTGGGTCTTGCCTTTAACGGAAACGGTAAGCTGATGCGCGAGATGCCCTCCGCGCCTGGCGGTGACGAGTGATCCCCGGGTCATCGGACCGAGTTCTCCAAGTTTTTTCATCCAGGCATCCCGCCGTTGGATGAGTCGATGTGTAGGGGGCATGAGCTTCTTTTTCATGGGTTCTCCAATATACTAAGTGATATCGCTTAGCATATTGACACAAACAAACAGGAAAGCGACAAAAAAATGACGAGGGAGGCAAAAAATCAGCGCCACGCCCAAAGAAGATACATTCGGACGATCCATAAATAAGGGGGTCAACTGAAAAGCTGACGCAGGGCAGGATCAGTGCGAAAAGATCGATTCTTTATCGCGCGCCGCCCGATCTTGGGCAAACGCATCTACTATTCCTTTCATTTCTCTGTTTTCGATCACGGCGCGGCGCATCCGCCTTCGCAGAGCCTGCGGCGGATAAAGCGCCGGCCCTACGCGTCAAAATGAGCGTCTGTAGGGCGTCCGCTTGCGGATCGCCGGAATGAGAATTGTGCGAAAGGCAAGGAATTAGATGTGTCTGCCCTGCCGTCCGATCTTGACGGGCACGGCGAAATTGAGTAACGCTTGACGTGATGAAAGCTGCTTCGCTGAGTGCAGTTCGCCTCCTGTGGATATGCATCTTGCTCTGTCCGCCGCTCGCACTGGTCTCCTGGAGCGAAAGCGTCCACCCGATCCCGCCGGTCGTCGTCACCGCGCGCGCCTGGCCCGAACCATCCGAACATCTGCCGACCGCCGTTGCCGTGTGGCGTCCGCAGGATCAGGTCTGGGGCCTGCACGGTGGGCTCGCCAACTGGGCGGATGAAACACCCGGCATCTCGCGCACCGCCGACGGGCCCTGGGCCAGTGACCTCTCGATCCGCGGGCTGTCGGGTGACCGCATTGTGGTGACGTTGGACGGGGCGCGCTTGGTGACGGCAACGGACCTAGCCGCCCGGTTGGCATTGATCGACGCGGACGCTGTCGAGCGCGTGGAGGTGTTCAAGGGCCCCGTGTCGGCGATGTACGGGTCCGGCTCGCTGGGCGGCATGGTCAATGTGGTACTGGCCGCACCGGTCTACACGATCGAGCCGACCGTGCAACAACGCCTGCGGCTGGGCGCACTGTACAACCCTGACGGGTGGACCGCTCACTACGGCGTAACGCATAGTGGGCCGCGCCAGTATGCCTCCGGCTCCTTGACCGCGCGCGATGCAGATGCCTACCGCGACGGGGACGGGAACCGCGTACGCAATACCCAGTATGCCGATCAGGCCGTGACTCTGCGCCTCGGACAACGCTGGAACGTTGCGGCGGATTCGGATGTACTGGTGCAAGTCCATCGCGGCTCGGATATCGGCATCCCGGGCTCGGGCAGCGCGCCCCTGCCGCCACGTGCCGACGTGACCTACGATGAGGCGCACCGCCTGCTCGTGGCCCTCAACAATCGACTGGTGATCGATGGCACCCACTGGCAAGCCAGTCGCCTGAACCTTTACTTTCAGCAAATCGAGCGAACCGTGCGCATCGACAACTTCCCGGAAGGCCCGGTTCAGCGCATCGAGCCGGTAGGCCGTCACGACACGTGGGGCGCGCGCTGGTTGAATCATCTGGAGTGGGGCGATCATCGTGTCGGCGCGGGCGTGGAGACCTGGCGTAGGGAGTTGGACTCCACCCGCGACCGCTTCTTTGTGGACGGTTCCGTGCAGTCCGACCGGCCGTTACCAGGGGCCAGCGAATGGTCATACGGCGTGTTCGCGGAAGATCGCTGGAACTTGCATCCGGCCTTCACACTCGTGGCGGGCGGGCGCGTGGACGGTTTGCGCGTCGAAAACCGTGCCACGCCGCAGTGGGAAGCGGATTCAGAGCAGGACGTGAACTGGAACGCGCATGCCGGATTCCGCTGGAACGCCACCGAGCATTGGGCGCTGCGCAGTGTCGCCGCAGCCGGCTACCGGGCGCCTTCGATCGAGGAGCGCTACCAGTTTCTGGTTCTGGGCGACGGCCAGACCAAACTCGGCAATCCCGACCTCGACGCCGAACGGTCCCGCTTCTTGGAGGTCGGCGTAAACTGGGACCAGCACGCGTGGTCCGCCGAGCTAACCGGATTCGTCAACGCCTTGCGCAATCGGGTCGGCGAAGAGCGCGTGGATGAAACCACGCTGCGCAATGCCAGCATCGATCGGGCCCGCATTCACGGCGTGGAGGCGGAAGCCGGACGCCAGCTCACGGATCGCTGGGGGGCAAACGCATCGCTGGCGTGGTTGCGCGGTGATGATCGCAGCAGCGGGGAACCGCTGCCCGACATCGCGCCCTTGACCGGATCGCTCGGCCTCAGCTATCGCCCGGTCGACGCCGTCATCGCGCGCGTACGTGGTGTCTTCGCCGCGCGTCAGGATCGGGTACCGGACGGCGCCGAGGAAACGTCGGGATCAGCCCGCATGGATGTCTCGGTGGCGTATACCCTTGAACGCGGCCCAGCCACGCACCAACTCCGGCTAACCGTATTGAATGCCACCGACACCACCTGGCGGGATCACCTGTCCACCTGGCGCGGCACGCCGCACAACGAACCGGGCCGCTCCGTGCAACTGGCATGGGAAGCCAACTTCTGATGGCAAGAGCGAGTGCCGCCTCCAAGATTGGATGAACCCGGAAACGGCAGTTCGGCGAGTTCAGAAGGAAGATTATGGCGAAAGATTCGCGTCATTTGATAGAGAGCGGGTCATGATTAAACCGTCGCCATGTCTCCCGCTTCACGATATCCTTTCGGCGTGTGTAAGCTGGGCGATGATATGAAGAAACTGGATCAGATTAAGCGCAAAGGACCTTGGTCCTCGGATCGTATTGAGTCGTTTGTGACGGAGACGGTTATTCCTATACGCTTGGCGTGCGTGGCGTCCACCGGCTATCCGCTGGTCACCTCGCTGTGGTTTCTGTGGGAAGACGATTGTTTCTGGTGTGCCGTGCAAGCGCATTCCCGCGTGGCGGCACATTGTCGCCGCAACGCCCGTTGCGGTTTTGAAATAGCGGGCGATCAACCACCCTACCGCGGCGTGCGCGGTCTGGCCGACGTGACGATTGTTTCCGAAGCGGGTGAGCGCGTGTTGCGGGCTTGTATCGCGCGCTACTTGGGCAGCGACCAGTCGGAGTTGGCGCAATGGCTGCTCGGGCGCGTCTCGACCGAGGTCGCCCTGCGCCTTGAGCCGCGACGCATCTTCAGTTGGGACTACTCCGGCCGCATGCAATCGGCCTGATCGCCGCCGACTTAAGCCGCAGCGTGGCGTCGACGGCGCGGATTCTGGCCAGACCGACGAGGATTGCCGCCCGCGCGGCGCGGTCTCCGCGAGGCCGTCGGTCGACGCATCGGCTGGTTGCCGCGCGGTAACGGACGCGCTTCCGCGCCCGTGGCGTTTTCGGCGTTGTCCGAATGGAAGCCGTGCTCGACATTGACCGGCACATCTTGACGCAACAATTTGGCGATGGCGCGTAACTGATCCCGCTCACGCGCGCTGCAAAACGATACGGCGTCGCCAACGCGGCCCGCCCGCGCCGTGCGCCCGATGCGATGGATGTAGGTTTCCGCGTCTTCGGGCAGATCATAATTGATCACATGCGTGATCCCGTCCACATCCAGGCCGCGCGAGGCTAGGTCAGTGGCGATCAGCGCCCGTACCCGGCCGCGCCGGAAATCATACAGCACCGACGTACGGGCGGCCTGCGATTTGTTGCCATGAATGGCGGCGGCGCCGATACCGGCGGCGCTGAGTTTGCGCACGACGCGATCCGCACCGTGCTTGGTGCGCGTAAAAATCAGCACCTTGTCCATCGCCTCGGCCGAAATCAGCTCCAGCAGGAGCGCGTCTTTGTCCTCCCGGTCGACGAAAAGGCAGGATTGTGCAATCCGGTCAACCGTCGGTTGCTCGGGAGCAATCGCAATGCGCGCTGGCTTGTAGAGCAGCTCCTTGGTCAGCGCCTCAATCGGTGGCGGCATGGTGGCGGAGAAAAAGAGCGACTGGCGCTGCTTCGGCAACATCGCCACGATGCGGCGAATATCCGGCATGAAGCCCATGTCAAGCATGCGGTCGGCTTCGTCCAGCACGAAGAATTCCAGGCGATCAAGCCGTACAAAGCCTTGCTGAATCAGGTCCATCAGGCGGCCCGGCGTGGCGACGACGATATCGACGCCGCGCTGCATCGCTTTTACCTGCGGATTTTGGCTGACGCCACCATAGATCGTGGTGTGGCGTAAGGCCAAGTGCTTGCCATATACTTCGATCTGCTGGCCAATTTGGGCCACCAGTTCGCGTGTGGGAGCAAGAATGAGCGTGCGCGGTTGCCGTTTGCGGGTCGGCGCAGGATTTTCGGTCATGCGCTGTAGCAGCGGCAGGGTGAAGGCGGCCGTTTTGCCGGTGCCGGTTTGTGCGCAGCCCAATAGGTCTTTGCCCTTTAACACCGGCGGAATCGCTTCTGCCTGAATGGGGGTGGGTTGCTGGTAGCCGGCATCGCCGACGGCGCGACGCAATGGTTCGATCAGTGTATTAAACACCGTGTTTGCTGACATAGTTCTTTTCTTTTCCGCCCGATAATAAACAAAACTCACTCTCTGCCTGTCGGACGTGAAGGAAAAGAAAGGGGGGCGGGAAACGCCCATGTGCATACGCAATCGTCGCGCATTGGGGTGGGTTTATGAGGGATGACGGTCTGGGAGTCAATGGATATTTTCGTCTTTTGCTGTATTTCGCGTTCCAAGTACCTGCGTGTCCTGACCAAAGCCCGTGACAGCCGCCTCCTTAAGGATTATAGTGTTGATATGAACGTGTGGATAAAAATGCTGTTGGTCGGCTTTGCCGTGCCGGTTTTTGCGTCAGCGCCCGGGTTTGAACGGTACCAGGTCATTCTGGATCGCAAGCCCTTCGGCGATCCGCCACCGGAACCCGAGGCTCCGCGTGCACCCGTTGTCACTTCGCCTCAGCAGTCGTTCGCGCGCACGATTCGTTTGTCCGCCATTTATGAGATTCAAGACGGCGAGATCCGGGTGGGCTTGATTGATGCCTCGAACAATAATGAGAGTTTCTTTTTGAGTGTCGGGGAATCGCACCGTGACATTGAGTTGGTATCGGCCAGCTTCGAGGAAGAGGAAGCGGTGTTACGCCGTGGCAGCGAGATGGCGATCATCAAGCTGGCGGATGGTCAAATTGAGGCCATCACGCAACAACAACACCAAGAACGGGTGGCCGCGCGCCAAAGCTCCTATGAAGAACGTCGCCGGGCGCGTCGCGAGGCAATGGAACGTCGCCGGGCGGAACCGCCACCGGAACCGCGATTGACCGGCGAGGAGCTGGAAGTGCATTTGCGTGATTATCAAATGGAGGTGATCCGGCAAGGATTGCCGCCGCTGCCGATTCCGTTGACCCCGGAAATGGATGCGCAGCTTGTCGAGGAAGGTATTCTGGAGCCCTAGGAGTCTTATGAATAGATTATCTCACTTTTTGGGCGCAGCGCTCATCGGACTGATCAGCGCCGCCACCGCGCATGCGGTCGAGTCGGAACCTGCTGCAGCGGCCATCTCCACTAGCATGACGCTGAGCGAAATCATCCAGACCGGCGGCTGGATCATGTACGCGCTGGGCTTGATGTCGATCGCCGGCTTGGCCTTGATCATTTACGCCTTCATCGTGTTGCGGCCCGAGAAGGTGGTGCCACCCGTATTCACCGAGACGTTGCGGCAATACTTGCAGCGCGATCAGTTGGAAGAGGCCCGCATGCATTGCCGGAACCAGCCGTCACCAGTGTCTGCGGTGGCGTTGGCTGCCTTGGATTATGCCGAGCGTGTTAAGGCGCCCGACCCCGGCATGATCAAAGAAATCATCGAAGGCGAAGGCAATCGCCAAGCCGCCGGCATCCAACAGCGAACGTCCTATCTGCTCGATATCGGCGTGATCGCGCCGATGATTGGACTGCTGGGCACGGTGCTCGGCATGCTCACCGCCTTTAATGCCGTGGCCCTGGATATTGCCCGCGCCAAACCCATCTACCTGGCGGCGGGCGTGTCACAAGCGCTCGTGACAACTGCGGCAGGCTTGTTGGTCGGTATTCCGGCCATGATCTTTTATGCTTACTTCCGCGGACGCTCCGGCAAGTTGATCGGTCAGCTCGAAATGGTTTCGGCGGATATCCTCACCGAACTTATCAAGGACAAGGACGCGTGAATTTTCGCAAGCAACTCAAGGCAGAGACCGTCGGCTTCCAGCTCGCGCCGATGATCGATGTGGTCTTCCTGTTGCTCTGTTTCTTCATTACCAGCCAGATCTTTGCGCAATGGGAAACCGAAATCGATATCACCCTGCCGACCGCCGAAACGGGTCAGGTTCCCGAACGCTTGCCGGGTGAAATCATTATCAACATTCGCAGCGACGGCGAAACCATCATCAATGCGCAGCCGGTGCCGCCCGCGCAATTGGCCGACATGTTAACCCGGATCGCCGAAATGTTTCCGGGACAGCCCGTGCTGATTCGCGCAGACCGGTTAACACCGTATGAAGAGGTCATACGCGTGCTGGATCTGTGCCGACAAGCCGATATCTGGAATATCTCCTTTGCGACCGGCGTGCCGGAATGATCCGCGCCTTCATCCAGTTGACCTTGCTCGTGGGCTTGCTTTTGGGTGGGACGGGCGCGCACGCGTTTGAGCCCGAGAATCAAATGCAGTTTGCGGACGCGTTATATGCGCGCGGTCTTTATGACCTGGCCTTGGACGAGTATTTACTGATCTCACGTGAAGCCGGTGACTTCCCGCGCATGGATGTGGTGCTATACCGCATCGGCGAAAGTCATCGTCGCTTGCAGAGTCCGCAGGCCGCGGAACGTTTCTATTTGCGCTTGCAGCGCGAACATCCGAGCAGTGCCTATGCCGAGCGGGCCGCGTTTCGCCGGGCCGAGGTGCTGTTGACGTTGGGGCGACCGGGCGACGCCCTGCCGCTATTCGAGGCGCTGCTGAAAGATGAGTCGCTGGCGCCGGCGTTGGTCGCGCCCAGCCTCTATTACTACGGCGACGCCGCCCGCCAACTGGGACGCACGGACACCGCCAGTGATGCCTTTGCTTCGGTCATTGAGCAGCACGCCGATTCGCCGTTTGCCGCCTATGCCGCGCTGGACCTTGCGCAATTACTGCAAGCGGATCCGGCCCGACACGATGAGGTGTTGCCGCTGCTTCAGTCCGTCAATGCCGCCCCACCAACGGAAGCCGTTGCGTTGGAGGGATTGTTTCGCGAAGCCGACTGGCATTTTCGGCAAGGGGATTACGAAGCCGCGGTCGTGCTGTACGATCGCCTCCTGCGCGATCATCCCGACAGCCGCCGTGCGCGCGAGGCCCGGCTACAAGCGGCGTGGTCCCGTCATCACACCGGCGCCTTCGCGGAAAGCGCCGCGCTGGCATCGGCGGCACTGGACGAAGAGCCGGCTATCGAGCAGGCAGCGGAATGGTGGTACGTGCTGGCGAACGCACAACGGCAGTTGCTACGGGCCGATGATGCGCGAGCGAGTTATCAACGCGTGAAGGACCTGGCACCGGACAGCGATTGGGCGCGCATTGCCGTCTATGAAATGGCGGTGGTGGCGTTTCGTCAGGATGATTTTGATCAGGCGATTGAGGCCGCGCGCCAGATCGAGCCCGACCCGGCGCTGCGCCAGGATCTCTATTGGTTGTTGGCCGAATCCTATGCCTCGATCGGTCGTCACGATGAGGCTGTGCAGTATTATCGCCGACTGATCGACGCCGCCCCGGACGGGGAGTACGCGCCGCGGGCGCTGTACCGGCTAGGCCGCGTGCTGCAGCAACGACAGGACCATGCACAGGCCGCGCGCACCTTCCGCTCGCTGGCGGACCAGTTTCCGGACCACGACCTAGCGCCGCAGGCGCTCATGTCGGCGGCGCTAAGTATGGCGCTGCAGGGCGAGCACGAGGGGGCGGTGAGCGATTGGCGACGCTTATTGGCGGAATACTCTGAGGCAGAAATGGTCGGCGAGGCGCGCTATCAACTGGCGTTAACAAAGTTGCAGATGGGAGAATCGGACGCCGCACGCGACGCATTTGACGACTATATCGAGCAGCATCCGGGCGGGGTGTGGGCGGCCGAGGCGCATTATCGACTCGGGATACTCTGGCAGGAAGCTGACGAGGCCGCACAGGCCGAGCAGGCGTTTCGTGCCGCGCTCGACGCGGAACCCGAGAACCGATTAGCGGAACGCGTGCAATATCGCTTGGCTGTCACCCTGCACGAGCAGGAAAAAGATGCCGAAGCCGCAGCGCTGTTGCAGGAGTTGCTGACTTCAGCAACGCGCGAGACCTTGCCACTGCCCCTGATCGAATGGCTGACTCGCTATCGCTTGGCGGCGTCGGCGTATGCGGAGGCGGAGGAGGCCGCCGCGTTCTTTGTGGCGCGGGCGGATACGGCGGCGTGGCGTCAAATTGCGCACGCGTTACTCGGCCAGGCGCATCGCGGGCAGCAGCACATTGAGGCGGCGATCACGGCTTTCGAGGCAAGCAAGGCGGAAGACGCGCGCACGCGTGAAGGCATCGAAGCGACGTGGCTGCTGGGAGAAATCCAACTGCAGCAGGGCGATCTGGAGCAGGCAACGGCGAACCTGGAGGATGCGGCGCGCCAAGCGTCAGCAGATGAATTAGTGGACGTGCGGGCGCGCAGCTATTTCGCGCTCGGCCGCGCATCGGAAAAGCAGGACGATCCGCGCCAAGCCGCGCGATACTTTTTGGCGGTAGCCTTGCTGTTTGACGATCCGGACTTCGTGCCGGAAGCGATGCATCGCGCGGCGCAAGCGCTGGACGCGCAAGGCCGCGTTGAGGAACAGCAACGTACCCTAGCCGAACTGGCGGAACGCTATCCCAACTGGACCACGCCCTGAGGCCCCGGCCATCAGCCCATTTTTTCGGCCACCTTATCCGCCAATTCGTCAATGGTGCGCGCGACGGGGACGCCGACCGCATCGAACGCCTTGA
>SLAD01000405.1 GCA_007126995.1 Kiritimatiellia bacterium
ACGCCGGATTGCGACGGAGATCGAAGCTCAATCGGCCTGTGCGCTGACGTTCTAGGCGTCTATGTCCCCGATTTCGTTTCTATGTCCCCGATTTCGTTGAATGCGGCGGATGAGGGCTATTTCGGCATGCAGGCTTGACCCTCATCTATCGTTTGCCTAGGCTCTGCGCGGGTGTTGGGTGTTGTTCTTCATCGATGTGCGTGGTTGCGCTGGAGGTGCTGAAAGTCATGGCAAATACGGTTTTGATTGGTTCCCAATGGGGCGACGAAGGCAAGGGCAAGATTATCGACGTCATTGCGCCTCATCATCAATGGGTCGTGCGTTATCAGGGCGGCAACAACGCTGGGCATACGGTTGAGATCGGTGAACAGCGCTATGTCTTGCATCTTTTGCCTTCCGGCATCTTGCGCGACGGGTGCCGCTGCGTAATTGGCAATGGCGTTGTGATTGACCCGGCAGCCTTGGAAAAGGAGATCGACGAGGTCGAGGCTTCAGGGATTTCTACAACGGGGCGCCTGTTTGTAAGTGACCGGGCACACATGATCATGCCGTATCACTGCTTGATCGATTCCTACCGCGAAGGTCGCGCCACCGGTAAGGAAAAGATCGGTACCACGAAGCGCGGCATTGGTCCCAGCTATGCCGACAAGGCGGCCCGGGTCGGATTACGTATGGGGGACATGTTGGAGCCGGATTTCGCGGACTTGGTGGCGACCCGAGTGCGTGAAAACAACAAAGTGCTGGCGGCATGGGATGCGCCTCAGGTCGATGAACGTGAATGCGTGGAGCGCTATCTCGCACTGGCCGCGCGGTTAAAGCCATATATCGCGGATACCATCAAGCTGCTGAACGATGCCCACGCGCGCGAAGAAGCGATCCTCTTCGAAGGTGCCCAGGGCGTTATGCTGGACCTCGATTACGGCACTTATCCCTTTGTGACCTCGTCCAGCGCGAGTGCGGGCGGGGCTTGCACCGGAACCGGCGTCCCGCCACATCGCATTGCACAGGTGATCGGCGTCATCAAGGCCTACACCACGCGCGTGGGCGAGGGGCCGTTCCCCACGGAATTGCACCATGAGCAGGGCGAAGCGTTGCGCGCCGCCGGAAACGAATTCGGTGCCACCACGGGCCGCCCGCGCCGCTGCGGCTGGTTCGATGCGGTGGTTGGTCGTTATGCCGCGATGGTGAATGGCATCGATTACTGGGCACTGACCAAAATGGATGTGCTTGACCATCAAGCGACGATTCCGATTTGTGTGGCGTATGAGTGCGATGGCCAGCGACTTGAGACCGTACCGGCCTCGGTCCGCGCCTATGAGCGTTGCAAGCCCATTTACGAGGAGATGCCCGGCTGGAAGTGCGATACCACCAAGATCGAGCGCTTGCAGGATTTGCCGGATGCCGCCAAGCGGTATATGGCGCGCTTGGAAGAGTTGACCGGCGTGCCGGTGGGCATCGTGTCGGTGGGGCCCAAACGTCACAGCACGTTCGTGATTGATTCCGTGTGTAAATTCCGGCCATGAGTGACTCCCGTCCCAACGTTCCGCGTCATGTTGCTATTTTCATGGATGGCAACGGGCGCTGGGCCCAGCAGAAGGGGTTGCCTCGTATCAAGGGACATGAAACGGGGGCAGAATCCGTGCGCGCCGTCGTACGCGGTTGTCGCGATGCCGGTGTCGAATACCTCACCCTCTATGCGTTTAGCGTGGAGAATTGGGTTCGTCCCCGGGAGGAAATCGGTGGGCTCATGAAGCTCTTGCGTCTTTTCCTCGAGAATAATGAGCATGAATTGCACGAGAACAAGGTGCGCCTGCGGGTTATAGGCCGTATGTCCGATTTGCCCGCGCTGATCCAGCGCAAGCTGAAGAAGGTCATCGCCGCGACCAAGGAGTACACCGCCGGCAATCTGATTTTGGCTCTCAGTTATGGCGGGCGCGCCGAATTGGTCGATGCCACGCAGCAGATTGCGCGGAAGGTCAAGGCGGGCGAGTTGGAGCCCGAAGAGATATCGGGGCAGACCATCGCGGATCACCTTTATGCACCGGACGTGCCGGACCCTGACCTGATGATCCGGACCAGCGGTGAGATGCGGTTAAGCAACTTCCTGTTGTGGCAACTTTCCTACGCGGAACTCTATGTGACCGATGTGTTATGGCCCGATTTTCGCGAGCCGCATTTACAGGCGGCGCTGGACGAATACGCACATCGCAATCGGCGATTCGGGGACATCAAATGATCAAGCAGCGCGTACTTTACGGTGCTGTCATGATTGCCCTGTTGACCGGGGCGCTATTCCTGCCCCTGATCGGGGTCTTTTTGATTATACCGGTACTCGCGACGCTGATGCTGTGGGAGTTCTACGGCTTGTTGGCGCATGCGGGAGTAAAGGCCTATCGCACCACGGGCTTGGTGGGCGGACTCGTGCTGATTGTGCTGAGTGGCCTGCAGTATGCGTATGGCTGGTTGACTGTCCCGGTGAGTGAACTGGAGGGCATCGTCCTCGCGCTAATCGTGTTGGTTGTCTTTGTGAATTCGTGTTGTGCCAGCCGGTCGACACAGCCGCTACAGCAATTGGGCGGCACGTTTCTGGGCGTGCTCTATGTGTCGTTTCTGCTGAACTTCATGACCAAGTTGTTGATGCAGTGGCCTGCAGGACAGGGGGACGGCCGTATCCTGCTGTTCTACATGATACTGGTTGTAAAGGTGACAGACATGGCGGCATACTTTACGGGGTGCAGCGTCGGCCGCCGCAAATTGGTCCCGCGGATATCCCCGGCGAAGACGTGGGAAGGGTGCGCCGGCGGGGTGTTGGGCGGTTTGGTCACCAGTTTGATCTTCTGGTGGGTAACGGGGGGGCAAATCGGTCCGGTCACTTTCTCGGTTGCACATGCGGCGATACTGGGTATCGTGTTGCCCGTCACTGGCATCATTGGTGATCTCATCGAGTCACTGATGAAGCGAGCGGCGGAGGTAAAGGACTCCGGCTCGATCTTCAAGGGAATGGGCGGGGTGATGGATGTGCTGGACAGTCTGATTTTTGCGGCCCCGGTCCTCTATTTGTTTTTGATGCTCGCGGGCAAGCTGTAATGCCGCGTCTCCAAGGAAGCTAGGTTTCACTATGTTATTGGCACTCTATACGTTGATCGTGGTCATGCTGTTGTTCGGCTTGACCATTTTTATACACGAGCTGGGACATTTTCTGGTTGCCCGCCATTACGGCATGAAGATTGATGCGTTTGCCATCGGTTTTGGCCCGGCGATTTGGAGCAAGAAGAAAGACGGCGTCTTATATAAGGTCGGTATTATTCCGTTTGGCGGGTATGTCGCGTTGCCGCAAATGGATCCTCAGGCGGAGGAGAATTACGAGTCAGAGGACGGCAAGCCTTTGCCGGATGTGGCGCCGTGGAAGAAGATCCCGGTGGCCTTGGCCGGGGCCGTCGGCAACATGATCCTGGCCTTTCTGGTGGCTTGGATCATCTTTTTTATCGGGAAACCCTCCCAGCCGAGTGAACGCAATACCATTGTCGGATTCGTGATGGAGGAGAGTGAGGAATTCCGGCAGGGGATTCGCCCTGGACACCGTATCATCACTGTAAATGGCTCCGCAGTCGGGAACTGGCAGGATATTTTGGTGGAAGCGGCCTTGTCCGAGACGGTTCACTTCACGATTGAACGCGAGGACGGCACAATCTTCGAGGCCACGATCGACACGACCGATGAATACATGGGGCTACGCAGCGTCTGGGGGATTGCCGGCATCAGCTATGCGGAAGTGTTGCAGTTGATCCCCGATTCGCCCGCCGAACGGGCCGGACTCAAAGCGGGTGATCGCGTCCTCGAAATCAATGAACAGCCCGTTTACAGTCCAACCCATCTCAGCGAACTCGTATCGCGGCTGGGCGGGCAGACCATCCCGATTACGGTGCGACGGGACGGGGAGCGACTGACCTTTCCCGTCACGCCGGAGCATGATGACGAAATGGACCGTGCCATGATCGGCATCCGATTCAATCCGTGGGCCGTGGACTATGACGAAGTCATTCATCCGCGTCCGACCGAGTTGATCCGCGAGTTTTCCACGCTGATTTTCCGCGTTTTGGGGGCGCTCGTCACGCCTGCGACTTCCGGTATGGCGGCCAGCGCGTTGGCTGGGCCTGTATTCATTCTGAAGAGCTTGTGGGACATGGTCCAGAACAGCTTTGCGATGGCGCTCTGGTTCACCTGTTTGCTGAACGTCAACTTGGCCATCCTGAATTTGTTGCCGATTCCCGTTTTGGACGGAGGCCACATCGTCTTTTCTCTTTGGGAAGTCATCACGCGCCGCCGCATTAATGCCAAATTCAAGACCGCTTTGATGACCGCCTGTTGGTTCCTGCTGATTTTTGCGATGCTGTATTTGTCCTTCCGAGATGTTACCCGCCTCGGTTGGGTTGGGCGCTCGAGCTCGGATCCTGCTGTGGAGGACGTCAGGGATGATGAGACTGACCCCGAGTATGAGCCTGAGCCTGGCCAGAATTAGATGGCGCGCGATTATAGCCAACTTGTGAGGCAGGATGGACTGTGGGTCCCGCGCTGGGTAATCCTGCTCCTGTTGGCCTTACTCGCGCTTTGGTTTGCGGCACGCATCTTCGTCCCCCCCATGTGGCTGGTGCAACAGTTGGACGCGCCCGATAGTCAGCGCTCAGCCCGGCTATACCGCAGCGTTTATATGCGCCATCATTTTGTGGTGAAGGTAAAAGAGGGCTGGTTCTGGCAGACCGCCCATTACTCACCGCCACTAGACGACGACCTGCGCATTGACCTCGGCGAACGCCTACGCTGGTCCGAGGATGGCGAAAAAGTGTGGCTAACCGTCGAAGGAGAACCCACTTGGGGGTACAATTTCTCGCGCCAACGCAACATGAACCCGCAGGAACTAGCAGAAATCGGCCACTGAACGGGGACACAGACGCTAGACGCGCAAACCGGGGACCGCAAACCGGGGACATAGACGCTAATCAGGGACATAGACGCTAATCATTTCTTTACGGGGACACAGACGCCAAGTAGAACGATTTAGCCGGTTGGGGGGACATAGAACACGGGTGAATCGCTGGAAGAGGGACATAGACGTGAATGGGGACATAGAAGTGGAGGGAGGGGCATGGCCCAGGTGAAGCAGCGAAAGGTCAAGTGTGTTGTCCCGGAATGGGCACAGGACGCGGTTTGGTATCAGATTTTTCCCGAACGTTTTCGCAATGGGTGTCCGGCGAGTAATCCGCGTCTTTCGGATATCACGGATCATAAGGTCCCGGGCTGGAAGGTCACACCCTGGGGGCGGGATTGGTATGCACCGGATAGCTGGGTGAAGGATCATGGCCACAGATATGCCATTTTTGCCCGTCGCTACGGCGGCGATCTGGTCGGGATCATCGAGAAGCTGGATTATTTGCAAGAACTGGGCGTGAACGCGCTCTACTTGAATCCAGTATTTACGGCTCGCTCCATGCACAAATACGACGCCGCGACCTTTCACCACGTTGACCCCACGTTTGGGCCGGACCGGGCCGGGGACCTGAAGGCGCTCGCCGCCGCGCAGGAAACGGAAGATCCCGCGACCTGGATCTGGACGGCGGCAGATCGCTGTTTGTTGGACCTGATCCGGGAAGTGCATGCCCGCGGTATGCGCATCATTCTCGACGGGGTCTTCAACCACACCGGCCGCGAATTCTTCGCTTTCGCGGACATTCTGAAGCGTGGCCGCGAGTCGCGCTATGCCGATTGGTTCTTGATCAAGAAATGGAATCCGGACGGCAGCCCGGTCTACGACGGCTGGTTTGGCCATCACTCGCTGCCCGAATTTAACCGGACCGACGACGATCTGCTTCCGCCGGTGCGGCAATACGTGTTCGACATTACCCGGCGCTGGATGGACCCCGATGGCGACGGGGACCTCAGTAAGGGTATCGATGGTTGGCGTCTGGACGTTGCGTTCTGTGTCCCCCACGGATTTTGGCGGGCGTGGCGCAAGCACGTGAAATCGATCAATCCCGAGGCCTATGTGACAGCGGAAATCGTGGCGGACGCGCGGGAATACGTGCAGGGCGATCAATTCGATGCGGTGATGAACTATATGTGGCTCTACCCCTCGGTTGCGTACTTCAGGCCGCAAAAGCGGCCGCTCGCGATGTCTACGTTCAAAAGACGCCTAGACCGCTTGCGTGAAGCCTATCCCGAACCGGTCACCCCGGTGTTGCAGAATCTGCTGGATTCACATGATGTTGGCCGCGTTGTTTCCATGCTGGAGAATGCCGAACTGCCGATCAAGGATTGGGAGGATTACTTCCATGTGGCGCGCGTGAAGCAGTCCCCGACATTCCGCACCAGGCGGCCAAGCCCCGCAACCTGGCAGGCGCTGCGCCAGTTGGTCATCTTCCAAATGACCTATCCCGGCGCGCCCATGCTCTATTACGGCACCGAGGTCGGGATGTGGGGCGCAAACGATCCCGATAACCGGCAACCGATGCTGTGGGACGATATCCGCTATGAGCCCGAAGCGCATGGCCCCGGCGGCCAGCCGCTCGATACGCGCACGCCGCGCGCCCCCGATCACGAGCTGTTCGCCTTCTTCCAGCAAGCGATCCGATTGCGCCATGATCACATCGCACTGCGGCGTGGTGGGTTTGAGTGGTTTGCCACCGGGCGGCCGCGCTTGCTGGGGCTCTTGCGCACCCACAAGAAGGAAAGAATTCTGACGCTGTTGAACACGTCCGACAAGGATATCCGTTATACCTCCTCGCCAGCCGGAAAAGACTTGTGGTACACTCCCGGTCAGCGCCTTAAAGCGGGGGAGTTGACGGTTCCCGCCCGCGGCTGGCAGATTTTGGCACTATGAGAACCTATTCCTGTACTTGTGGGCAAACGCTCTTTTTCGAAAATAGCCAATGCATCAAATGCGGCGCGGAATTGGGCTATTGTCCGGCGTGTAAATCTATCGCCCCGCTACATGCGGTGAGTGATGGCACCTATCGCTGTGCCAACCCATCTTGCAAGGCCACCCTACGGAAATGCGCGAATTACGCAGAATACAATGTCTGCAACCGCTGCGTGGTGGTGCCGGATACGGGAATACAACCGGCGAACTTGTGCGATTGTTGTCGCTACAATCAAACCATTCCCGACTTATCCGTGCCGGGCAACCTCGACAAGTGGTATCGCCTCGAGGCCGCCAAGCGCCGCTTATTCTATGACCTGGTCTTGCTGGGCTTGCCGCACGGTACAGCTATGGATGGATTCATCCCGCCATTGTCCTTCGACTTCAAGGCGGACATCATTCCGAGCGAGGATTTCTGGCGGTACATGGGCAATGAAGAGCGCGTCTACACCGGACACTCCAACGGCAAAATCACAATCAACATTCGCGAAGCCGACGAAGTCGAGCGTGAGCGGTTGCGCGTGGACATGGGCGAGGCCCATCGCACCTTGATCGGCCATTTCCGGCATGAGATCGGACACTACTATTGGGACGTGTTCATTAACGGTCAAAACGAAGAGGCGTTTAGGCGTGAGTTCGGTGACCCCTATAATCCAACCTACAGCCAGGCGTTGGAGGTCTATCACTCGCGCGGCCCGCGTCCAGATTGGCCGCGATCTTTTGTCAGTGCCTATGCATCCATGCACCCTTGGGAAGATTGGGCGGAGACGTTTTCTTTGTTCCTTGATATGGTCAGCGCACTAGAGACCGCAACGCATATTGGATTTCTTGACCCGGAAGCGTTTAATCTGGATGACATGAGCGGCATGATTTCGCAGTATCAGCAGCTCGGCATCGCATTGAACGAAATGAGCCGCACGATGGGGCTGCTCGACACCGTGCCGGAAATCCTGGTCGATGCGGTCGCTGCCAAAATTGAGTTTATCCATAAGGTATGCTGGGCCGATCGTCGCATGACCTTCGGGTCGCCCCCGTAGAAAGGACAATTTACCCTATGCGCCACTTACTGACATTAGATGATTGGACCCCCGAGCTGATTGAGGCCACGTTGGAGCTGGCCTCCGAAATCAAACGCGTACCCGACCAGTTCGCCAACGCGATGCAGCGTCGCACCCTGCTTATGATCTTCGAGAAGCCCAGCTTGCGCACCCGGCTATCGTTCGAGACCGGCATGACACGCATGGGCGGCCATGCCATCTACTACGATACCAGCACCTCGCCGATGGGCGCGGGCAAGGAATCCCTGCATGACACCGCCAAAACCTTCAGTCGCTATGTCGATGTCGTGATGGCCCGGCTCTTCAAGCACAGCGATATCGAAGAGCTGGCGCAACACGCCACAGTCCCCATCATTAATGCCCTGACCGACTTGGCGCATCCCTGCCAAATTCTAGCCGACTTACTGACCATTCGTGAAAAGAAAGGCGATTTGCGCGGCTTGAAGCTGGCCTACCTCGGCGATAGCAACAACAATGTCACGCATTCTCTGATGATCGGGTGCAGCATGGTCGGCATGAGCGTCGCGATCGGTTGTCCGGACGGTGCCGCATACGCGCCTCAACCGGAAGTCGTGCAAATTGCGCAGCGCTGGGCCAAAGCGGCGGGGACAGAGGTGAACATCACCAGCGACGCCCACGCGGCGGCCCGGGACGCCGACATCGTCTATACGGATTCATGGATGAGCTATCACATCCCCAAAGCCCAACTGCAGGAGCGCGTGGAGCTGTTCACGCCGTATCAGGTCAACCAGGCCATCATGGCTGACGCGGCGTCGGATGCGATCTTCATGAATTGTCTGCCCGCCATGCGTGGTTATGAGCAAACGGCCGGTGTCATCGATGGCCCGCAATCCGTCGTTTTCGATCAGGCCGAGAATCGTCTGCACGCGCAGAATGCCGTCATGGTGAAGCTGGTCGAGGCCGCAACAAATAACGCGGCATAGAGGGACATGTCCACTCCTGCACGAGCGTTGGTGGTCAAGTTAAGTTCCCTCGGGGACATCTTCCATCCCTTACCCGCTGTGCGGGCGCTGAAAGAACATCTCGGACTGCAGGTCGACTGGATAACGCAGCCGGAGTATCAGGAGCTGGTAAGCTGCTTTAGCGATG
>SLAD01000409.1 GCA_007126995.1 Kiritimatiellia bacterium
AGACAGGAGAATAATCAGCTCAGGAATCTCCTGCAGAGCAACTATCAGCTCATGACTACGTATTACGACGAACTCTTACGCCAGAATAGAGAGGCGAACGAGCAACTACGTAAGCTTAGACTAGGTAAAACCAAGGAACAGGAGGGATAATCCGTGGACTTTACAGTGAACAATCTGATCGATTACGCTCAGGCAGCTAAGAACTTGGAAAGCTTAGAAGACTTACAGGAGTATACGAATGAACTAGCATATGCAGCTATAGACTTAACCCCAGAAGAGATATCGAAAGTCTTAGATGAATTCTACGTACAATGTCCACTGGGTGAGTATAGCGGATTTCATACCGCACTTAATGGCAGTATGATGGAAATTGTTGGTGAGGAGAAGTGGGGTAAGGCTATAGCAGTTGGTCTTAAGAACACCCTGCAGGAACTCATAGAAGCTCTACAGGAGGGATAAACATGGCAGAATACAGTGCTAGACAGAGGGATATCGCCATTGCTAGGGGACTTGGGCATAGTGTGTACCTCATAGTAGTTAACTCCGGCTATGAGAGGGGCGAAGAGATAGACTTGGAGTGCTCCAAGCCTGTCCCGGTCCTGGTCCCTGTAATGTGTCCAGTTGGTGGACCCGAGACTCTACACGATGCAGAGTTCCTCGGTGGACATATGCGTTATACACTTAACGTAGTGCCTAACTACGATGCAGATTCCGAGGAGTTACTCTATATATCCAGCTGCCTTGAAGACCAGGGATGGAGCCTGTATGGATCCACTAAACATGATGATGGTACCTGGTCATGTACCTACGCACACAGTGATAAAGGACGTGTCATGGCTAATGGGAACACGGAACTTGCCGCTAGGGCTAATTGTATCTGCATAGTACTCAATGGGGATGACTGGCCTAGCAAGTTTACACAGCCTGAGGTCATTGTACATGTACCGATAAGTGTGTTGGATACAAAGGTTGTAGAGGTGGATGATGTCGATGAATGATCAACGGTATGAGGTATTAATAACTAGGCTAGCCAAGGCCGAGCATGCCCTTCGAGCCATTAAGACCCTCGTCTATAAGGAGATGGGCGGTGTGCAGATTGACCCACAGGTCTATATGGAACTAGCCAAGAAGGGACTAGGTGAGGATGAGTAGCCGCACATCATGTCCCTTATACCAGATAATTCCCGGCTACGATCCAGGATTTGCATACCAAATCTACCACAATTGTGGAACGTGTAAGTTCTGGGACCAGGAAACACGCGATACTTGCACACGCCCTAATGCTCTACGCATGCTTGCAGATCATGCCTTTAAGCCCATCTGTCCAGAGTGTGGCTGGCAGTTTACTGATGGCACACTCGTGCCATATACCGCTCGTGTGTATTGCAGTCAATGTAATGTACTATTCCACCCCGTTAAGGAGGATTAATATATGACTATACGCAATCATTGGCGTAAGACATGTGATACCTGTAATGCAGTCAAATCCTATTCAACGAGGTACGACGTCTACTACTGCAGGCCGTGTGATGTGTGGCTTGAACCAAAGTGTTCAACACCATCAAGGTGCGAGTTCTGCCAGGGCCGTCCGGAGCGTCCATCCTTATGTAACGATATTAATAAGGAAGGGGTGAAACATTGAAGATATATAATGCACATGTGGAATACCGGGATGGTACAGTGGGTATATATAATAACGTTATATATAACCTGAACCTGCCCAAGCAACTCCTACAGGATAATCTATGCCTTCTACAGCTTAACCCGAGGGAGAAGACCGACAAACACATCATCATTCCTATGGACCACGTGAAGACTATCTTCATGTCTGTCTGCGGCACCGAGAAGCATGATAATCCACGCGCAACTGCTTATGAGGATGGTGATGAGAGTGGAACAATTCCAGATTGGTGATCGTGTAATCCTACGTGGTGAGGAGATTGGTCACGTTGAAGAAGACTTGGAAGATGGATACTACGAGGTTAGACTGCTCACCCCTAAGAATGAACCGTCAATCCTATCCAGTGTGTGTTATCACACTGACATGATGAAGGTTTCGAAGAACGTAGTACCTGCACCTAAGAGTAAGGAGTGGTATCGCCAATCCGACGAGTTCTATAACCACATAGCTAGTTTCCTGCATACATTTGACGATGAGGAGGGATAACTATGGAGTTCTTTCAAACGCCAATGGGCCGTAAGTACTATCAGGTAGACCTACCTAAGATTATTGAGGTATTAGAGAGGATCGCCGTATCCCTAGAGCAGCTATCTCATGTGCAAACATGGGAAGCCATGAACACACACTTTGACTCCTCTGAAACGTAATGGAACTATCAGAATCAGGGAACGAGGTGCAGTATAAACCATGAGCGAATTCATCTGTATCTGCTCTGACTGTCTGATGGGTACAAGGATACGAGAGGTACAACAATATCAACGCTTCGCTACCGACAAGGACTCGACGATAGACATGGGTGTAACACCAGATAAGATTATCATTAGTTGTAAGTGCTGTCAGTCACGGGTGACTATCTGGACTAGACGGAACTAACGATGAAGGGACCCTCCATTGCTGGGGGTCCCTTCTGATGTACGTATGATGTTTAGGGTGGTTTGTGCCCATTTAGGCAGACCTCGTCGTAGTTACAGTACTTGCACATCCACGAGGTTTCCTGTCCTTCGCGCTCAGGGAGTGCTCGCTGTTCAACGCACTCGTTTACGAACTTGATCCGCTCAATGAGCATGGCTACAAGGTCCGGGTCGTACTTAATGTAGAACTCTTTCAACTCCTGCGTGTTCTTATCTTCATAGAGCAGGAAGCCCTCATGAATATTGGTCAGATACATATAGATCTGAAGCTGCCAGAGGTGTTGCACCTTCGGTTGCTTCAGCTGATACTTAAACATATTGCTATTAGCACTCTTCAGCTCCACCAGGTAGAGCTTATCTCCTATGATGATCACACTGTCGGTACGCCCCGAGACGTTCAGTTCCCGACACTTACGTGCGATGGTTTCATCGGGACTGTTCTCGTCTAAGACTAGCTCCGGGGCTATCTGTATGCCCAGTTCACCGAACCACCGCTCGAATCGCTCGTGCATGGAGTGTCCACATTCAAAGACACGCATGAGGCGAGGCTCGTGTAGCTCTACCTCTGTACCTAGCATAGTGTACACTATCTGTCTCACGCACGATCCAATACTGGAAGGATGGAACTTAGTGTTGTCACGGGTCGACGATTCCTGCATGTTGTACATGTGCTCATCTATTAGATGAATCAGGCTAACTGGTGACGACATGTGTACCTCCTATTCAGTTCGTATATCTTATTATACCACACTTGTGTACGCCATTGCAAGCTCTAGCCCTGGGTATCAAGGGCTGGTTCTGCCTTGCTATTTGACTCCTCTGCAACGTAGCAGTATAGTATAATGCACTTACCATCTTGCTGATTACGGGTGCTCAGGATACGCACATTCTCCGCTAATCCAAGGCGTTCCTCAAGCTCCATGTAATGCACTGTCTTGTACATTAGAGGCATCTACATTACCCCCTTCTTATACACTCTCCTTTAACCGTTGGTTAATGAGTTCCGGCGTGATCTTATCCCGGTAGTCAATGACAACCAGCTGGATACCATGGGCCTTGCACAGCTCAGCCTTGAGCCTATCACATTCCTGTAGATAGTTGAACTGAGACTTAGACTTGTGGTAATACTTATTGTATTGGAAGTGTTGGTTGCCATGGTGTTCAAAGGCTAGCTTCAGATCTGGGTAGTAACGATCAAGTTGCATGGGGGCTCCTCGCGGGGACTTCAGCCAGGAGTAGTAGCCATTATTGATGTATTCAGCATCATACATATCATCTAATACCTTAAACATGTAAGCTTCCCGACTACCCTTATGGCTCCACTTCTTGGGTTTCGGGCGTCCACTCCTTGCGTGGTAGGTACGCCAGCAGGCACTGCACCTCTTAGGTGGCTTGGTCTTATACGCTAGTGTAGTCTTACAATCAATGCAGGTAGTGGTTTTGCTCGCCATATACCCTCACTTTCTCGATTGCATCTCGCTTCTTAGTCCGTATGGTGTGTCGGTGCATGCCCAGCTTCTTGGCAATATCTATGTCAGTAACTCTATCTTCATACGAGAGCTTCAGGATATAGCGATCAAGCTTACTTAGACCGTCGAAAGCATCATCACATGTATATCCTTGTATCCAATTATAATCTAGACAATCATCCTCATTGGCAATGTGGGGCATGTCAATGTAGAGCTCATCCTGATCCGTAAAGTCGGACTCCAGGTTAATGTAGCTCGTGTCATTGTAAGAGACATTATCCAGTAGGGAGAAGACCGCAGGATCCCTGGTCATGGCCAGTACCCGTCGGTAGAGGTCATAGCGGAAGACGTTGTAGAGGTAGCCACAGAAGTTGTGCTTACTTCCCTTCTTCTTGTAGCGCTTAGCGAGGGTGAGGAGTATCAGCACTAACTCTTGCTGTATATCCTCAGGTTCATAGGCACCGCAGGTCTTATGCACCAAGCTAACTACGTCGTAAGCGGCGCTATGCGCTGCCTTGTTGTATCTAGCCCTACGGAGACTCTTACGTACTCCCTCATCAGCGACGAAGAGTACAATGAAGTTGCGGGTATCGCGGTTACGTAGATCCACAATCCCATCAATCAGGATCCCAGCGAACTTATCTAGGTAGTTCTGGAAGGTATCAATGAGTTCGGTAGCTGCTGCTTGATCCCCCTCTTGATATCGTGCAACCAGCTCCTCAATCCTACCATAATCCTTAATCTCATTCATCAGCTTGGAAACCCAAGGATCTCATAATCTCGATCACCTTGAGGTCAGCCATGGATGGTTCACCATCGACAATCTCCGAGGGGGTATATTGCTCTAATTGGCTGATGATCTCTGATTGTATTTGCTCTAGATTTTCGGCGTCGGAGACATATAGGTTACCACTTAATCCAACAATTGTGAAGACCAGTGCGTCAATCAACTCATGCTCTACAATCTCCCTAAACTCTGCTACTGTCAACTCCACACCTGACTCATCTGCATCATTCATAAATATGAACATGGCTATGTCTCCTTATGGCGTAATGTGTGCAACTCCTGCTGCAATGGCATCGCTAATATTATCATTAGTAATACTCACGCTATACTTACCATTCACTGTATCACGTACCTTATCCTTACTAGCTCTACCATCTCCCGTTACAGACTTCTTAATGGATGTAGCATGAATTAGCTTGAACTCCGTATTATACTCTGCAGCGGCTAAGCGCACAATTCCTGTTACCTCACGCAGTGACATCAAAGTCTTGGTGTTCTTACCCCCATGCTGATCCTCACATACGATAATATCCGGCTGGTAACTACGTATTAAGTCCCTGATATACTTAGAGATAGTGACTAACCTCTGTCCTAGGTCTAATGAGGTTTGAGGCTCAATGCAGCCGTATGTTCTTAGCTCTTCGCCATCAATAACTGCATATCCCGTAAACCTAGTACCAGGGTCAATACTCAGGACAACACCCATGTATTTAGCTCCCCTCTCTTGTGTTCAATCATGTTATACTACAAGTGTAACGCAAAGTCAAACTCAATCTTCAGGCAATTTACACAGGTACGGTGATTGTACATCCATTACTGTATCGTAACTGAAGGTATACTCACCCAGGGCGGCTACTGCCCCGTCGAACTCATGATGCTGACAGGCACGACATTGCTGTATGCTGATGATACTACCATCCTGGTAACAGGTTACGCGTTCTAATATAGGGTGGATATCTCTCATATACCAACCTCCATCGCAGGTTTTTAAAAACAGCTAACTCGTACCATATGGCAGTTTATAGCTGGGGAAGTTTAAAGCCGTGAGCTTGCGTGAGGATCAGGGCCTGGTCTTCATTAAAACCCTGAGCTATGAGGGACTCGTAGTAGGCGCAGTTAAGCTTAGCGAGGATATTGAGGAATTCAATCACGTGCCGGGAGTTCTCCTTATGGAACTCTAGAAATCTGGCAAAGTTAGCATCGAAGTCTGACATAATATCTACTCCTGTGCAATTTGTACTGACCAAGATTCCAGCCAGGCTGGTACACCTTGTAGGCTCTGACTTACGAAATCATAGGACAGCCAGAAGAACCCTTCTTCTCCCCAAGACTTACTCCAAGAGTTTACACCGCGTAGGGCTCTGATGTTGTCATCATAACCGCAGATTACAACAGCGTGTCCGCCATAGAGTGGTGGCTTAGCAGGCGGGATAATCCCCTTCCCATCCCAATCCTGGAAGCTATCCGTGACCATAATACCAGCTAGCACCAGTTGGTCATTGGCGAGTGCCCTCTTAATATCCCGCAGACCCCAGAGCTTAGCATAGGATTGGATTCTGAAGTGCCAGGCGGCGTTCCTCATGAAGGGTGTAATGTTTGGGAAGGCTAGACAGTTATCGAGGAGCTTCTCGTAGGGTAGCATCTCCTCTGGGCAAGTGCCCTCCTGCTTTACAATCTTCAATCCGACGCGGGGATAGGTTCCCTCCTGATGAGGTATACCGTCCTCTTGCTTAGCCCTGGCATAGATATAGAGCGAGGACAGGGGCTTAGTGTATCCAGCTGAAACTATGCTCCCTAGGGCTTTACCAAGACAAGCCCCGCATTGATGTTGGTTCATGATGGATAAGATTTGACTATCGAGTCTGATAGCTGATGGCAGGTCTACGGACTTGGTAACTTGAGTGATAATAAAGTCACGTGGATCCGGCGGCGAGGGTATAAATCCCCACTTATCCCACCAACTATGTCGCTCCCCGATATTCATAATCTCATGCCAATATGTGTGTTCATACTCAATCAATCATCTCAACCCCTAACGGCATTCATAAGGTGGTAGCAGTATAGTCTACTATCACAGAATATCTTAAACCCAGCCTCCTTGGCATTCCTGCAGAAGGCTATATCCTCCCCCTGTTTATCCCAGTCATAGCGTATGCTTGTATACACGGGTCTACTCATCAGGTATACCGCGCCGGTGACATCAACCTCGAAGATATCATTGATGGGGTAGTCCTTATAGTGCTTATACTTCCCATCTTCCTTAATCATGATATTCACGAAGCGGTTCGGCCACTTCCTATTAATATTCCTATCATTGTGCACAATGGCCGAGCAGATATCCTTACGGTTATGAACGAGTGAGGAGAGGGTGTTATGCTGTACTAAGATATCCGAGTCAACGGAGAAGAAGTAATCGGGGAATTGGAACTTTACCATATCCAGGAGCATATTTCTAACGATGGCCAGGTGGCTGTATATCTCCCTGCGTACTTGTGCGCTGCGTTTGTCCTCTATGGCACCGAGATTCACGTTCTTAATGTCGATGTATTGGTACTCATCCTTGTGCTTGTCCTTCCACTCCAGTAGCATATCCAAGGTACTGTCGGTAGAGTCATTGACCAGGAATACGAAGCCGAGCTTGTCCTTAGGGTATACTAATCGTTCCATCGCTAGTAGGTATGATCTGACATTCCAGTCACGGTTCCGGATAGGACATCCAATGGCGACCGTAGGTTCCATAAGTTCCTCCCAGTAGTTTATTCGGAGACGGTAACTTCGTGGACTTGCACGGGGCTATACAATACATCTACCACGGATAGCTCTCCCGTGCAGGTATCATAGAATGTATTACTAGTGTTGATGTCATAACCATTGTATCCAGCATCTCTAAGCTTAGTCACTAAGGCATTACGCTTCTCCCAGATACATTCCCATAGCTCTTGACTGCAGTGCTTCTCCAGCTCGTCTAGGCGTGTCCCCTTGGCCCTAAGCTGGAAGATGTAAGTATTGTAGTTATATGCTGGTAGTATCTCAGGGAACTGTAGGGCTAACTCTTGTTGGTGTTTACATATCGTGTCTAGGTCTGTATCATCCCCCCGTGGGATCTTCATCACGTAGTCGTAGAAGATCAGTACAATGAACTGCGAGCCGGTGCGATCAATGGTCATCGGCATATTCATTAATACATGACGTCCTCTCGTAGGTGCTCTGGAAACCTGAATGGTTCATTAGATAACACGAACATGGGTCTTTCCTGTGGGTTGATATGCTTAAGTTTCACGCCTGGGCCATCCACCATATAGTCATATATTTCACGGTATAGACTTGAGCCATCCCCGTGATCCGTATCCCGTGGGTAGACCTCTACAAGGGTATACCTTGAAAGCTGACGTAGGGCATCCATAGCGGGTTGCCACTGATCTTTAAAGTGGTGGATGACGCTAAATACAAGGGTCAGGTCACCGCGTATCGTTGACTTTAGGTCTAGTAGGTCAGCGACGGCAAACCTCTCCTGTATCATATAGACATTGGGTAGGCTATTCATCTCAATGGATCTGACTAGACGTTCCTCTTCAGGGACGTCGATGGCAATGCAGCGGCTATCGGGGAAATCGTAGGCGACGCGGTTGGTGAAGTATCCAGCGTTGGCTCCGAAGTCAATCATTGTAAATCCTGGTTGTATCAGACACATAATGACGCGTAAGATCATCTTATAACGCATGTCACATTCTCGACTACCATGGCTTAAGGTTGCTCCTCTGACCCAGGTATCTTGGTAGTCACGGTCCCTATCCACGTGAGCTGTTTCCATAGCTGCCTCCCCTATCGCATATTAACTGTGAATATTGCCTCAACCCAATCCGGCGGCTCATCACGTGCAAAGATTACCAGTCCTATGGCGTCCTTGAATTCCTTCTTCATTAACTCCATATGCCCTGAACCTTCATAGTAAACATCCTGCACGATTAACATGGGTCCACTGGTAGCGTGGTCATTCAAGATATCGGCCAGACTACGTGTGATACATGTGGATGATGTAGCCTCCCTAAAGGGCGGAAGCTTCTCTAAGGCAATATGCGCTAGTGTTTCCATGTCATCGTAGCTTAAACTGCCGCAGTCTATATGCCATCTATCCCCACGCATCTTAAAGATACTACGTATATGATCATGCCCA
>SLAD01000182.1 GCA_007126995.1 Kiritimatiellia bacterium
AGATGCTGAACGCGTAGAGGTAAAAGCCAATCAATCCCGGCAAGGGTAGAAACACCACGAACACCACCGCGGAACGCCACGCCTTATTGCTCAGCAGGGCGCAAAACACAGCCAATAAGGCCAGAACGAAGGTCGAGATCAGAGCCCAGCGATCCGGCAACAAGCGCACGAAGTCGTTGGATAAGAAATTGTCCAGCATCGTCGCATGTACCTCGACCCCGGGCGTGACGTTACTGATCGGTGTCGGCCGTAGGTCCAGTAGTCCCGGCGCGCTGAAGCCGAGTAACACGTACTTGTTATTGAATACGATGGGCGAAATCGAAGGACGCTCACCACTCTGAATGCGAATCTCATCCCGAATAATTTGGCCCGCCTGAAAACGTTGATGGGTACCGGGGGGGCCGCGATAACGCAAAATGCTGCGCCCTTCCTCGTCAATCGGAATGCGCCGACGCCCCACATGGAGCGATCCCTCCTCCATGCGCAATTCCGGTAACCGCTGTCGCTGATCCGGCGATTGCGCCGCCATATAGGCGGATAAACCGAGGGCCGGCACCGAGCGGCCATCAAATTGACGGAACAAGTGAACACGACGAATAATGCTGTCGCGATCCGGCACCCCTTTCACATCCCCCATAATCACGGCATTGGTAGCCACATCCGGTATCGGAAAGGCCGCGCGCGTCATCACCATGTCCGGCAACGAGCGGTCGCCTGCCCACTGATCAAATCCGCGCACCCGCAAGGTATGATCGGGCACATGCGACGGCCATTCGGTGAACTGGCCGCCGGGATCACCCAAAAAGACCGCCGCCGCGAAAGGGGGGCCGTTCCGAATCGCTTCGCCCAACAGTTGATCATCCTCAACAGCACGCAGGGAATGGTCCAGAAACAGCACATCGAAGGCAATCGCCCGGGCACCGCCCCGCGCACAAAACTGTAGAATGGCCGAGTACACCTCGCGTGGCCAGGGCCAGGGAAGTCGCAATTCTTCGGCGGCCCATTGCAGGCTTTCCTCATCCACCATGATGAGTTTGATGTCCTCTGTTGCCACGCCGGGCGCAGACCGGACCTGCACACGCCAATTCCAAGTGGTAAACTCGACGCGCTCGAGCCAGCCGCGCTGATGGAGCGCGAACGAACAGGCCGTAACCAGAAGGGCAATGACGACGGCATATAGCGCTTTCTTTATCATGCTGATCAGAGGGCGCGCAGGGCCTGTTCGAAGCGCGTTTGGCGCACCCGCGGAATTTCAACGGGCGGCACCGAGCGCACGAGGCGCTGGATATCACGGATACGGTCCTGCGGGGGCGGATGCGTTCGGGCAAAATCCAGTCTGCCCGGCTTGAGTTGCTGGTCCATGTGCTGCAGCATGCGAATCAACGCGTGCGGATCATAGCCGATGCGTCTCAAAATTTGCACTGCAGCGGCATCCGCTTCCCGTTCGGCCCGGCGCGAGTAGCCACTGGTTGTCAGCGTGTGGGTAACGTCTTCAATGGTGCCGCCAAAAACTTCAGTCAGTTGACGCACATCTTCGCTGCCCAGCGTCCGGGCCGCCGCGAAAGCGCCGATGCTGAACGCCGAAGTAATGCGTGCCGTGCGGATGGCTTGCAGGCCGTGCTGATGCTGAACATGCCCGATTTCGTGGGCCAACACGGCCGCCAACTCATCTTCACTGGTGCACAAGGCCAGCATACCGCGTGAAACAAAAATATAGCCCCCGGGCGCGGCAAACGCGTTGATCTCGTCGCTGTCCAGCACCAGAAAGCGGTACCCGCCGAATGTTTCCGGTCGATCCGAGGCCAGCGCCAGCGCCTGCCCAAGCAAGTTGATGTAGGTCGTCGCTTCAGGCTGATCCCAAACCGAATAGGATTCCAAAATCGTGGCCGAAACAGAACGCCCGATGAAATACTCTTGCTCGGGCGTGAGATCCTTATAGGTGCGCCGGATACTTGCGGCCTCTTCCGGCGTCAAGACACCCGTGGCTTCACCAACGGTGGCGCCGACCTGCGACACCGTTTCGCAGCCGCTCGAAAGCAGCAGGACGACCATGCTCACGCCAGACAAGAGGATCAGTCTACTGATAGGCTTCATTACTCGTCCTCCTCACGCACGACCATGAGCTGTCCCTCGCGCAGAAAAGCCATCAGCTCGCTGGGTTGCTTCCGTAGCGTACCCATATAATCGACCCATCGAAAATCAATCTCACTGTACTGGCGGCGGAATTTGCCTTCGACCTCTGCACTAAACCCTCGCCCGGCCAGCGCAAGTTCGTCTTGGGTCGCGGCACCGCTAAGGTCACGGTCACCGGCTTCCCAGACGATGCGCTCACGCGTCAACGCCGTCTGATGAATCCAGCCGGTTTCGTCCCGCCATTCCACATAGCGCCAGGGTCCCTGCTCCCGCTGCACTTGGACTTGCTCGCCATAGGGCAGAACGGCAACCACCGCCCCAAGAAACGAGGCGCGGTTCCGCAGTTCGCCTTCCCGCACTTGCACACTCATCACGGTCGCCAGGACAGGCCCTTGCAATGCGATCAGCGTGATTCCAACAATCCATAATCTTTTCATAAGCCCATCTCCTCTTTCTATTGGACGTTCCGGGCCGCTTCTTTCTTCATTGCCGCCGCTACTTCGTCTACCAAGGCCGCAAAGCGCCCAATCATCGCGTCGTCTACCTGATCGGATTCCAGCGCCGGTAAAGCGCGATCCAGCAACTGCAGCGATTCTGTCCAGTGTGCGGCCGCGGCAAAATGGCGCGCGGCGCGATAACTGCGATCCAGCATCTTGTCCGGCTCGCCCGCCACCATCCAGGCATCGGCCGCGCGAGCCAATGCTCTGGCCATATCGGCGTAGCGACCGATATTGCGATAGTGGAGGGCCTCGCGATCAAAGGCGGCTGCCGCCACATCTACCTCGTCCTCCGCCTGCGCCAAGTATCCCTCAATCTCAGCCAGCCGCGCCGCCAAACGCTCGTCGCGGACGCGCCGCCCTTGTCGCTCCGCTTGCTGCCACTCCTCGCGGGCCGCCTCGACCTCGTCCATTTCCAGCGCCAGCAGCGCGCGCAGGGCCAGCGTTTGAACGCGCATCGCGCGCGGTGGCCCGTCATCCAGCAAGTCTTCCGTGATCGCCCACGCTCCCTCCGCATCTCCCGTCGCGCGCCTGTGCTCTGCTTGCACCAGGCGCACATCGAAGGTGGCCTCGCCAGCACGCTGCAGCTCAAGCACGGCTTCCGCCAGCAACTCCGGCACAGCCGTCGTCTCGCCCAACGCGATGCGGCAGAGCGCCAGGTTGTAGGCGCTGGCGCCAATTGCGACCGGGCGATCCGCCAAACGGGCGCGGGTCCACGCGCGCTCATAGAGTTCCGCTGCCCGGCCGATATCACCGCGGGCAAAGGCCGCATGCGCAGAGGTCATCATGCGATTGTGATAGGCGTCGAGTACTTCATCCGAACGACCGTTACCGGCGTGCGGGCTGCTGCAACCCAGCAGGCCGCCCATGACGAACAGTAGCGCTACTGCAGCCAACCTAGTCATGATTCGGTCCTCCCGCTCCCACGATCATCGACGGCGACAGGCGCTCGGCTTCGGGGCGATCCGGTATGTCCATATACCTGCGTAGCAGCCAGTGCCGTTGCAGGCCTTCCATCAAGACTTCCGCCTCTTGCAAGGTGGCTTGGGTTTGATAGACCAGTCCGGGCACATCCTCCAGTTCACCGGCCAACCGATAGGTCATCTGCGGCAACGGCTGGGTCGCCTCGCTGACATCGGCCAGAATAAGATTCACTTCGCGTATGGCGCGATGGACATCGGCGATCATCTCGTCCAACTGCGTGGCCGTATCCGGATCACTCAGCAAACGACCAGCGGCGCCCTCCCCCGCTTCCAGATTTTGGCTAATTTGATTGAGCGTGCCCAACAACTGCTGCACGTCGCCTTCGGGCGCGCGCAAGTCCTCGCCCAACGCGGTATATTCTTCCAACAAACGCTGCAACTGCTCAATCGCGGGCACCGTCGTAGCGCGAACTTCCTCCAGGAGCGACTCGGCGAGATCGAACAATTCGGTATCTTGGACAACCGGGATATAGGCGCCTTCCGAGGGCAACGGCTCACCAAAGCCACGCGTGATATCTAAAAAGGAATCCCCTGCCACAGCGAAGGTTCGGCGCACTACGCCGGTCGAGTCTTCCCGGATATACTGGAAAAAGCGCCCGCGCACCCGGAAAATTCCCTCCATCACGCCGTCCTCCCTCGGCTCAATATCCAATACGGTGCCGGCGGGCGTGTCCAGCACGCGGATTTCGGAACCGCGCCGCAGCCCCATCGATCCATCCATGCCAAACTCGCCACGCAACTCGTAGGTGGGCTCGAACCAGCCTTGTGCCCGCCCGGTCACATAGATCCCGGCCACGACCAAGGCGATGACCAGCAGCACAAAGATGCCGACGATCTCATTCACATAGCGAAACTTGAACGGTTTACTCATGCACAGCTCTCCCACTGGTCACCTTTGACTTTAGCACGCACCTGAACGTTCAGCGATGGATTATTCTGCAAGCGCGGATCATCGCTGATCCAAAGCACGCTCGCGCCCTTTTCGCGCTCGAGGGCAACGGCCGCCACCAACTGTTCACATTCGTCGTCACTGACATCGCGGGTCGGCTCTTCCAGAATCAACAGTCGCGGTTCCGCCAGCAGCGCCCGAATCCATTGACAAATTTCGGCATCGCGACGACTAATCCAGGCGGGACGACTCACCGGCAGTTCCGCGCGTCCGAACCGGGCGGCAACTTCAAGGGCTTTGGCATAGATCGTCGCTGGGTCCGCACCGTAATGGCGTTGTGCCAAGGTAATGTTCTCATCCACATCCAAGTTGCTGATCCAGGCGTGGTCCACAAATACGCGTCCGATCCGGCTGCGCAGCGTCGCGGCATCGTCCGGCGCCCACTCCTCCCACGCGCGGCCAGCGAACTGGACGCGTCCCGCCGCCGGGTTCAATAGCCCCATCGCGGCATCCGCCAACGTAGGCCAACCCTGCTCGTCGCGCCATTCCAACAGGAGCGCTTCGCCGTCCGCCAAGGTGAAGGAGATCTCGCGAATCGGCTGATCATAGCGCGACGTCGCTGGCAGCGTTACCGACTCAAAGGATAGTTGATTGGTTGCCATGGAAAACCGCTAAATGAAAATGATGATCGTGATCAGCGCCGAGACCAGAAACAGCGCGGCCACCGAGCGCACCAGCGCGCGCGTGGTCGCCTGCGGAACCTCAGTGACGGCTCCCTCGACGTTGAGTCCTTCAACGCAACAGATCGCCCCCGTCAACATGCCGGGGATCAGTGTTTTGGCAAACAGGCTAAACACATCCGCCGGCGTTAGTGCGCCCATGATGGAGTCGATAAATACCCATGGGGTCCCGGTGTAGGCCCCCAAAAACAGACCACTCAGAAAGCCGCTCAGAAAAGCGACGACAATGAAAATGATGGTCAAGGCAAAGATCGACAACATCACGCCCAGCACGCGCGGTAGGACGAGATAGGTGAAGGGATCAAGGCCTTGGGCATCCAGCAATCGCACCTCGCCATTGACTTTCATGTTGCCCAACTCTGTCGTGATCGCGGCCCCGCTCCGACCGATTACGACAAAGTTGGTCAGCAACGGGCCAAGTTCGCGCACGATCACGGCGACAAGGATCGGCCCCAGCATCTCCGATTGCCCTAGACGGGTAAGCAACAGTTGCACCTGTACCACAATAGAAACGCCGACTAGCAATGCAATCATTGCAATAAAACGCGTCGCTTCAACCCCCGTAAACAGGATTTGGCGGGAGAGCACATTGCGCACAGTGGAGCGCCAATAGCGGGGGCGAATGGCGACCGACAGGACGGCTGCGCACACCGCCGTCAAGTACGTCACGGAACGTACCTTGCCCACTGTCCACGCCCCCATCGCGGTAATACCCTTCATGTTCACACTCTACTCCAGAGCGGTGGGCGTTCACAAGTGTTGACGCCACCGACAAAAGTCTCGCGCAGCATCACGGCGTCGCAGAGCTGCCCCCTTCGCCAAGGCTACGGCGCGCCAAGCCGCCCTCCATCTCTGGATTTCGAGATCTTTTGCGTGTTCCCACTGGAGGGTCGAGCTCCGCCAGACCGTAATCCTTACTTTTGTCGTTGGCGACAAGTGTTGTTTAGCGGCGACGTTGGTGCCAGCCGTCTCGCGCGCTGTACCAGACTCGTTTAAACTCTTGCAAGTACTGGTTGGCAATACGGTCGCAGTAAATGAACAGGTTGTTCTCGTCATTGATGTTGTTGGCATTATTGCTCCAGTTAGCGGAGCCGGTGATAACGGTGGGGTTATGCACGGTGTCAGCGTCGACGAGCATGTACTTGTGATGCAAGCGCCGGACCTCGTTGGGCGGATAAACCGGCGGCCGGTTTCGCCAACGCACATTAGGGTTCTGCTCTGAATCTTGAGCGGGCGTTAGTCCGCGCATATTGATGGAGGCCGACCACCAATCGTCCCAAAACTGCGTCGTGCCCCTCAAATCAAAGCCGGTCAATTCGCCCTCTTGATCTTCGGGACTTCCTTCCCATTTGATTTTCATGGCCCGGTCCAGCGGGTAATCCGACCACGCAAAGACCGCGAAGTAGATGCTTTCTTTCGCCTCGTTCTCTACGAATTCCGTAATCGCAGGCACCACATTGTAGCCGGGTGAAAAGAAGACATCAATTTCCGCTGTGCCCACCGGGACACGGTAGGGTCCGTCGCGATCTTGTTTACGACCACTGAACTTGGCTTGCGACGGTTCGGGTTCCGCATCGCTACTGCCCCACATGCGTTCAAACTCCCTCAAGTAGATCGATGCCAGGGCACGGGAATTGATTTCGAGGCCGTTATTGGTGTTACCGTCCAAGCGCCGGACCAACCGCGCTTCCTCTGATCCGTATAAGTCGGTCAGCGTGAAATTCATACTGCCAGTCCAAACCCATTGTTCATCAATAATGATGAACTTGTTGTGCATTTGCGCGCCCGGACGATAGAACGATTCGTCGGCTCGCTGCTCACCAATCACCAGGATTTGCGCCTTCAACGGATTCGCGCCCACCTTCACGTCGATTTCGGCGATATCATCGGGAACAGCCGGAAGTCCTCTGGCTAGCCGCCGGTCCGGATCCCCCGTGAAGGCGATGATCGGCGCGTTGGCGAACACATGCGCATCATCATCGGTACCAAATACGCCGTCGGCGCCCCGCATCAGCCGCTCCAGCTTCATGCGCGCGATTTCCCAGCGCTCGAACCTTTCCAGATCATCGGGATGCGGCTCCTTCGAGTCGGCAATCACACGGACGCGCACGCCTTCAGCCGCCTTTTGAATCAACATGTCGGTCAAGTCCGGCAGATTCAGCTCGTATACGGTGATATCGATCGTGTGCCGAGCCCGGCGCAGGCGATCAATGATTCGTTCCTCCAGATTGACCCGGTGATTCGCTTCATTGCCCGGCCAGGCATACTCGGTCAGCGCCGGTTGATTGAAGTAGATATTAATGGTGTCGGGTTTGTGATAGACATAATTCAGTGACTGTCGTGTTTGCCGGGTCACATCCCGGAAACCCGGCGTGCCATACCCCAAATCGTAGCGAACCCGTGAGGTCGACCACGCGCGCGGGCTGATCCCACGGCGGTAGGGATACAGGCGCTGCATCGTTGCAAAGGTATCGGCATCGCCGGCGTGCCACCCGTCCAGCTCGTCCACCAGCGCGCCCTCGTCATCCAACAGGCGCAGGTGGATGCGCGCCGTCGACCAGCGACCGTCAAACGTCGCTTGCACGTCGACCCCGGCAACATCCGGGAAACGTTCTTGGACGATCAAATAAGATTCATGCGGCTGCAGTGTCCCTTCCAACTCCAGACGAAAGCGCTCATCGCCGCTGACCAATTCCCAGCCATCAACCGAAACAGGCGTTGCCCGCGTATTGTAAAGCTCCATCCATTGCTGACGGGAAGAGGCGGAGGTGCCCATCCAAGCAATTTCATGAATCAAGACCTCGTGTGTCGGCAGGTCGGACGCCACCGTGGGGCAGGCGGATAGCCATCCCAGCCCCAGCAGCACCGCCAAACAAATTCTTAACCGGATTATCATTAAACACTCATACCTGCACCAGCACCGCACAGTCCAGTGGGTACCATTCAACGCGTGAAAGGTTAGCGTAGCCGTTTGATTTTGACAATCCGTTGTCGGGGCTCCGGACGCGTGTATTCCTCCGGCACATCAATGCGCACCGTGGACCCTTTTGGGAAATCACCGGCGGAGGGATCTTCAATGAGGCCGGTCGTGGCGTTGTCTTCCGGCTTCGCCGCGCCCCCCGGTCTTGGTGCTTCAAGTCCTTCGGGTATCGGGATCTTGATTTTCTTACCGCAGTTCGGGCAATCGAGCGCCCATCCCGCCATATCCTCGGGTGCATCCAGATTCTGCCCACAATGCGGACAATCAAAATTGATTTCTGCCATTTCCCCTTCCTTTCTGGTCAGCGACCGCTGCACTACTTGGATGGCTTGGGATTCCCCAACGCCACCACGCGCTCGAAATCCGCCGCATCTACCGGCTGCACCGAGAGCCTCATCCCCCGCTTACAAACCATCATACCCGCCAACTGTTCGTCTTGTTTAAGTGTGTCCAAGCTAACGAATTCCGGAAACTTGGCGATAAACTCCACATCGACCAGCATCCAGATCGGCTGCTCTTCGGAGGCTTTGGCATCGTAATAGGGGCTGCGCTTGTCCAGCGCGGAGC
>SLAD01000261.1 GCA_007126995.1 Kiritimatiellia bacterium
CCAAATTACCAAACATAGCAGAGCACTTCGCCGCCGACTTTCTGCTGACGCGCTTCGCGATCAGTCATCACGCCGGACGAGGTGCTGAGGATTGCAATACCCATGCCTCCGAGGACGCGCGGCAACTCGCCGGCCCCGGCATACTTGCGCAAGCTGGGCTTGCTGACCCGCTTCAAGCCTTCGATCCCGCTCTGGCGCTTGGCATCGTACTTCAGGTAGACGCGCAGGAGTTTCTTGCTGCCGCCGCCTTCCGACACGTAATCACGAATAAAGCCTTCCTGTTTCAAAATGCGCGCGATTTCCGCTTTCATTTTGGAATGCGGAATATCCGCATGGTCCAGATCGGCGCTGTGCGCATTACGCAGGCGTGTTAACATGTCCGCTATTGGATCCGATAAACTCATAAGTTCCTATCCCGCTTTTACCAGCTTGCCTTGGTGACGCCCGGAATCTTTCCTTCCGAAGCCAGCTCCCGGAAACAGATCCGGCAGATCTTGAATTTCCGGATATAGCCCCGTGCCCGCCCGCAGCGCGTGCAGCGATTGTATTGGCGCGCACTGAATTTCGGCGCCCGATTCGACTTTGCGATTAATGATGTTTTAGCCAAGGCAACGCGTCCTTTCTTCTACTCTACGCCGCAAACGGCATCCCTAAATGCTTCAGCAAATCCCGCGCTTCTGCATCGGTTTCCGCTGTGGTTACAATACTGATATCCATCCCTTGGGTCCGCTTGACGTTGTCAGGATTGATTTCAGGAAAGATCGTCTGCTCCTTCAATCCCAAGGTGTAGCTGCCCCGGCCGTCAAAGGCCTTGGCGGATACACCCCGGAAATCGCGAATACGCGGCAACGCCACGTTCATCAAGCGATCCAAAAATTCGTACATGCGCGCACCACGCAAGGTCACTTTCGCACCAATCGGCATGCCTTCACGTAAGGCGAAGTTCGAAATGCTCTTCTTGGCCTTGGTAATCACCGGCCGCTGACCGGAAATTTTGGCCAGATCATCGCTGATCGATTTGAGCGCATCTTTATCGACCTTGGTGTTCACACTCATATTCACGACCACTTTGGTGATCCGGGGCACTTGCATCGGATTGGCATAGCCATGTGCCTTCTTGAGCGCCGGCACGACCTCTTGGTTATATTTTTCTTTCATCGTCGGAATCATGATGACGTCTGCTGCTCCCTCTTAATTCTCCGTCTTCGGAGCTTCGCCCTTGAATTTCACCAGGTTCGATACATGGATCGGGGCTTCCTTTTCCACGATGCCGCCTTGCGGATTGTCCTGGGTCTTCCGCATGTGCTTCTTGACGTAGTTGTACCCCTCGACAATGGCTTTCTGCTGCTTGGGCAACACTTGCAACACCTTGCCGGGCTTGCCGCGATCCGCATCGGCACCGCTGATGGCCAGCACCAGATCGCCTTTCTTGATATGGAGCGCTTTGCGCATGGTTTTCTTCTTCTGCAACTTCATCAAATCACCTCAGGCGCCAAAGACACAATTTTCATAAAATTCTTGTCGCGCAACTCACGGGCGACCGGTCCGAAGATACGGCTGCCGCGCGGATTCATTTGATCGTCCACAATCACGGCCGCATTGTGGTCGAATCGCAAGATGCTGCCGTCGGGACGGCGTATCGCGTCCTTGGTGCGCACGATCAACGCGCGATGCACTTCGCCCTTCTTGACCATGCCGCGAGGCTGCGCCTCTTTGACCGCAACCTTGATCACATCCCCTACGTGCGCCACCCGTTTGCGCTGCCCCAGTACGCGAATGCACTGCAGGGACTGCGCGCCGGTATTGTCGGCCACGTCCAATCTGGTTTGCATCTGAATCATTACTTACGTTCCTTTGCGACAAGCGAAAGCATCACACTCGCGCTTTTTCTAAAATCTCAACGAGCCGCCAATGCTTCATCTTGCTCAGCGGGCGGGTCTCCATAATCCGTACGCGATCGCCGACCTGCGCCTCGTTCTTTTCGTCGTGCGCGTGATAGCGTTTCGCCTTCGTGATTTCCTTGCCGTACAACTCATGACGGATGCGGCGCTCGACGCGCACCACAATCGTCTTATCGCTGTTGGCGGTGACCACACGGCCTTCGCGCTGTTTCCGCAAACGACGCTCTTGATTCTCCGTTACTGCCGCCATCACGCCACACTCGCTTTCTTTCGCTCGGTTTGAACGGTACGCAGCCGGGCCACCTCGCGGCGCAGGGCACGAATCCGCGACGAACGCTCCAACTGGCCGGTGGCCTGCTGCACGCGCAGGTTAAACAGCTCTTTCGCCGTTTCCTCGTACTGATGCCGCAGCTCTTCCGGCGTCAATTCTCTCATTTCTGCAATCTTCATAACCTCAGATCCTGATTAATGCGTGTGACGCTGAACAAAGCGCGTCCGGATCGGCAGCTTCGATGCCGCTAACTTCATGGCCTCACGGGCGATCGGCTCGGGCACACCACCCAGCTCGAACATCATGCGGCCCGGCTTGACCACCGCGACCCAGCCTTCGACGCCACCTTTGCCCTTACCCATACGCACTTCCAAGGGCTTCTTGGTGTAGGGCTTGTCCGGGAAAATGCGGATCCAGAGCTTTCCTTTACGCTTCATGCAGCGGTTGATCGCGACACGGCAGGCTTCGATCTGAATGTTGGTGATCCAAGCGCGTCCCAGGGACTGCAACCCGTATTCGCCAAACGCCATCTCGTTCCCTTTGCTGGCGACGCCCTTCCGGCTGCCTCGCTGCACCTTGCGGTGCTTCACTCTCTTTGGCATTAATGGCATAGCTGACTACCTCAAACGTTTAGGCCGCCGCTTCCGGCTTCCTGCAAATCCACACTTTCACCCCAATCTTGCCCGCCACCGTGTTGGCTTCGGCGAAGCCGTACTCGACATTGGCGCGCAGCGTATGGAGCGGCACTTTACCCTGTTTATATTCTTCGCGGCGGGCCAACTCGGCGCCACCCAGGCGACCGGCGACACCGACCTTGATGCCTTCCGCGCCCAATTCCATGGCGACCTGAATCGCCCGCTTCATGGCACGGCGGAATGAAACCCGGCGCTCCAACTGGCTGGCGATCCCTTCCGCCACCAACTGCGCGTTCGTGTCCGCGTTTTTGACTTCCCGTATCTCGATATAGATTTCGCGCTTGGTCTTGGCCGCGATTTGCTCGCGCAATCGCTCCAAATCCGCACCCTTGCGGCCGATCACAATGCCCGGTCGCGCCGTATGCAGCGTGACGCGCGCCCGGTTGGCATACCGCTCAATGCCGATATCCGCAATGGCGCCGTCTTTCAGTTGCTTCTTGATCATGTCCCGGATCAATTGATCCTCGCGCAATAGATCGCCGAACTCGCTCTTGCCGGCATACCATCGCGAGCGCCAATTTTTCGTGACGCCGACCCGCAACCCAATAGGATTAACTTTCTGACCCAAACCGCTGCTCCTTCCTTATACCGATCGCCCAGCCGCTCGCCGGGGCTTCACATTGGTCAACGTGATACGAATATGGCTCGTCTTCTTTTGAATCGGCTTCGCCATACCCCGGGCCGCCGGCCGGAACCGCTTAATGATCGGTCCACCGTCGACCACCGCTTCCTTCACATACAGATCCTCCGCCGACAGATCGGCGTTATTCTCGGCGTTCGCGATCGCGGACTTCAAGGTCTTGCCGACAAAGAAGGCGCCCTTGCGCTTGTTAAACGAGGTCACCCGCAGGGCCTCGTCCACGGTTTTACCCTGAATCGCGCGCGTCAAATCCCGCACTTTCGTCGGCGAAATCCGCACAAACTTCGCTGTTGCTGTTACGTCCATAATGCACACACTTCCTATGGCCACCGCCGCAAATAATAACGATTGCGGCGCTCGCGTTACGGAGTAAGCGCCCTGAAAACCGTTTCAAAGCACCCTACTGTGACGATCCGGGGCGCACATCAAGCGCTCCGGATGCAAGTGAAGCGTGGATACTACGCATCCCTTGCACTTCTGCCAATACTGTTTTTCTAAAAACCCGAAATTTTTACTTCAACGATACGGTCTTATCCGTGGCCGCACCGTGACGACGGAACTGACGCGTGGGCGAAAACTCGCCCAGACGATGTCCGACCATGTTTTCGGTAATAAATACCGAGATAAAATTCTTGCCGTTATGAATCGCGAACGTGTGCCCGACAAATTCCGGCGCAATCATCGAACGCCGCGACCAGGTCTTGATCGCGCGCTTCTGACCGCTCTGATTCATGCGCTCCACTTTCTTGAGGAGCTTCTCTTCGACGAAAGGACCTTTTTTTAACGAACGGGACATAGCTTACTTCTTCCTCCGTTGTACGATCACGCGGCTCGACGCCTTCTTCTTGGAGCGCGTGCGCTTACCCTTGGCCAACTGGCCCCACGGGGAAACCGGATGACCGCCACCCGAGGAGCGACCTTCGCCGCCACCCATGGGGTGATCCACCGGGTTCATCGCCACGCCGCGCACGGTCGGACGACGGCCCTTCCAGCGGGCGCGCCCGGCTTTACCCAGCGAAATGCTCTCGTGCTCCACATTGCCCACTTGACCAATCGTGGCATAACAATTGACGCTAAACTTGCGGATTTCGCCGGAAGGCAATTTGATGTCCGCAGAGTCACCCTCGCGGGCCAAAATCTGCGCGGACTGACCGGCCGAGCGAACGACCTTGGCGCCACGCCCCGGGATCAACTCCAGGTTGTGCACGGGCAAGCCCAGGGGAATCTTGGCCAGCGGCAGCGCGTTGCCGATCTCCGGCTCGGCTTCCGGACCGGACATCACCGAGGTGCCCACTTTCAAATTGACCGGCGCCAACATGTAGCGCTTCTCGCCATCGGCGTAATGCAGCAAGGCCAACCGGGCGGAACGATTGGGATCGTATTCGATCCCGGCAACCTTGGCCGGGATGCCGTGCTTTTCGCGCAGGAAATCGACGTGCCGCAAACGCTTCTTGTGGCCACCGCCACGATGACGCACCGTGATGCGACCATGCGCGTTCCGGCCCGCATTCTGCTTCTTCTTTTTGACCAGCGACTTCTCCGGCTTGTCCTTGGTGATCTCGTCAAACGTCGAGACCGACATGGAACGTCGGCTGGCGGTATACGGTTTGAATTTACGAATTGGCATGGTCTAGTTCCTCATCAGGTCAAATCAATCGAATCCCCGTCCTTCAGCGTCACAATCGCACGCTTGAATCCGGGTGTACGGCCATAGCGCATGGTGCGTTCGCGCTTCTGCTTGCCCTTGCGACGCAGGGTATTCACTTTCTCTACATGGACACCGAACAATTCTTCCACTGCCCGTTTTATGTCCAGCTTATTGGCGTCTTCAAACACCTTGAACAGGTACTTGTTCTCCGCCTCCATCAGGCGGGTACCCTTTTCAGTGATCACCAATGTCTTTACAATGCTTTGTGCTTCTTTCATCCCTTCCTCCCGGCGGCGGCCTTGAGGCGATCAGCCAGCACGTCCAATCCTTTGCGCGTTACCAAGACCAGCGGATACCGCAGCAGCTCATATACATTCACGTGATGAGCCGTCGTGACATGCACGCGCGGGATGTTCCGAGCCGATAGACGCACGTTCTCGATCGACTCTTCGCAAACAATCAGCGCACCCTTTTCCGCGCCCAGCGCCTTCAAGGCCGAGGCCATATCCTTGGTCTTCGGCGCATCCAGCGAGAGATCATCGATCACAATCAGTTCACCAGCGGAAATCTTGTCGCTCAACGCACGCTGAAAGGCCAAGCGCGCCACGCGACGCGGTAAACGGCGATCAAAGACCCGCGGACGGGGCCCGAACGCCACCGAGCCACCGCGCCAGACCGGCGATTGCTGATAGCCTGCGCGGGCGCGACCGGTACCCTTTTGCTTCCACGGCTTGCTGCCGGTGCCCGCGACTTCACCCTTGCTCAAGGTGGACGCGGTACCTGCGCGTTGATTCTGCTGATAAGCGACGACCGCCTCGTACACCGCTTGATGCCCTTTGTCGTAAATCAGGAGGTCATCGCTGATCTCGACTTCGCCGGCATCGCTGCCCTGCATATTTTTTACCGGAATTTTACTCATGATGCCTTCGCCGCCTTCTTGATCGCTTTCCGCACCATCACCAAACCACCCGTCGGCCCCGGCACGGCGCCTTCTACCAGAATCACATTGTCGTCCGGGCGGACCTGCACCACGCGCAGGTTCTGCGTCGTGACCCGGTCGCTGCCCATGTGGCCGGGCATTTTCTTGCCCTTGAACACGCGGGCGGGACTAACCTTCATACCGATTGAGCCGGGCCCGCGATGGGTGCCCGACCCGTGGCTGGCGCGACCGCCGCCGAAATTGTAGCGCTTCACGACCCCCTGAAAGCCGCGGCCCTTGGTGGTGCCCGTCACATCAACGTACGCAACGTCTTCAAACAGCGACGCCGTGACCTGATCGCCGGCCTTCACCTCTTCGTCCGCCGCGATTTCAACCTCGCGCAACACGCGCACCGGCTCGACGCCGGCTTTCTCGAGGTGTCCCAGGGCGGGTTTGTTCAGGCGCTGCTTTTTCTGCGGCCCGTACCCGAGCTGGGCGGCGGCGTAGCCATCCTTTTCAATCGTCTTCACCTGTACGACCGTACAGGGCCCGACTTCCAGCACCGTCACATTTGATTGACGGCCCTGCTCATCGAAGACCTGGGTCATACCCACTTTTTTGCCAATTATCTCGTTCATGTCGCTCAGATCTTGATCGTAATGTCCACACCGGCCGGCAGGTTGAGCTTTTTCAACTCATCCACGGTCTGTGCAGTTGGATTGATGATGTCGAGCAGCCGCTTGTGCGTACGAATTTCGAACTGCTCCATGGATTTTTTGTCCACGTGCGGACTGCGGTTCACGCTGTAACGCTCAATTTTCGTCGGCATGGGAATAGGACCGGCAACCCGCGCACCGGTGCGCTTGGCCGTTTCCACAATGTCCGCGGTGGATACATCCAGCACCCGATGATCGAATGCTTTCAACCCAATTCGTATTCGTTGTCCATTCATATGCACTATTCCCTACCGGTTTAAAATCGCCTCATGCATGGTTGGCGGTACCACTTCAAATGATTTTGGCTGCATCGAGTAACTCGCGCGACCTCGACTCAACGAGCGAATCGCCGTGGCATACCCAAATAACTCCGCGAGCGGCACGGTTGCACGAATAATCTGGCCACCTTCGTGTGCCACCACTTCGTGCACTTGCCCCCTGCGGCTGTTTATGTCTCCCAGCAGATCTCCCAGATGCTCGTCCGGCGTAATGACTTCCAAGTCCATCACCGGCTCCAGCAAAGTGGGCGATGCTGCCTTTGCACCCTCGCGCAGGGCCATCACAGCCGCCGTGCGAAACGCTACCTCCGTGGAATCCACCGGATGGAAACTACCGCCAATCACACACACGTCCACATCGATTAACGGATAGTTCCCAAGTATCCCCGTTATCAGCGCGTCATGCAGACCATCCTTTACCGCCTGGCGGAATTCATTCGGGATGGCCGTCGTCGGCACCTCAAACGTGACTTGGTTTCCATCACCCCGGGAACGAGGAGCGAGGCGAACTATCACATGACCAAACTGCCCATGTCCACCAATTTCTCGCTGAAAAGTGAAATTTCCTTCCGCCGCGGCCAAAATGCCCTCGCGATAGGCCACCACCGGGCGTCCGGCATTGGCCTGCACCTTAAATTCGCGGAACATCCGGTCCTTAATGATCTCCAAATGCAGCTCGCCCATGCCGCTAATGATGGTCTGCCCCGTATCTTCATTCATGGAAATACGGAACGTGGGATCCTCTTCGGCCAGAGACTGCAAGGCATCCTGCAGCGAAGCCTTGTCCGCCTGCGTTTTGGGCTCAATCGACATGGAAATGACCGGCTCGGGAAATTCGATCGATTCCAACACAATGGGATCATTCTCCGCGCACAGCGTGTCGCCGGTGGAGGTTTGCTTCAGACCGACCAACCCGCCGATTTCACCGGAATACAAGGCCTCGCAATCCTCGCGCGCATTCGCATGCAAACGCACAATGCGCCCGACCCGCTCGCGCTTGCGCGTGCGCGGATTAAACACATTCATGCCCTTCTTCAGCACCCCGGAATAGACGCGCACGAAAAATAGTTTCCCGACATAGGAATCATGCGCGATTTTGAAAGCCAACGCGCTCAGCGGTTCAAAGTCGTTGGCATGCCGCTCAACCGACTCGTCATTTTGGGGTTTCTTCCCGACAATGGCCGGCACATCGGGCGGCGACGGCAAATAATCGACCACGGCGTCGACCAGTGGCTGGATCCCCTTGTTCTTCAAGGAGGAGCCGCACAATACCGGCACCAAAGCCTGCGCCAAGGCCGCTCGACGCAACCCGGCTTTCAGGATCGGCACCGGCACATCGGAATTCTCCATGTAGGCTTCCAGCACGGCCTCGTCCGATTCGGCCACCACTTCAATCATACGCGCCCGGGCCGCTTCCGCCTCGGCCAGTTGATCGGCGGGTACATCGACTTCGTCCCACTTGGCGCCCTGTTCCGTGTCGCTGAAGATCAGCGCCTTCATGTTGACGAGATCGATCACGCCGCGAAATTGGTCTTCCGCGCCCACCGGTAACTGTATCGGGATCGGGTTGACCGCTAATTTTTCCCGGATGCTGCGGACCGCTGCTTGGAAATTCGCGCCTTTGCGGTCCATTTTGTTGATGAAGGCCAGACACGGAATACGATAACGGCGCGCCTGCCGCCAGACGG
>SLAD01000007.1 GCA_007126995.1 Kiritimatiellia bacterium
TGAACCTGGACGATGTCGCTGTGCTCTCGCTCAACGCGGCCGCTAATGACCGGCTCCCGTACTTGGTGTCCACGCGGCTTTATCCGGAAAAACGACTGATGGCACTGCAAGGTGTTCCGGACGATCTGACCCGCCGCGTGGCGGCGACGCTGCTGGCGGCGGAACCGTTCCGGAAACCCGGATCGGGTTCATTCGCAAGCGCTTGGACCGTGCCCCACTCATGCGCGGAGGCGCGCGCAGCGCTGCAAGACTTGCGCTTGCCGCCGTTTGAAAACTACGGAACCGTCGATTTGGGCACGGTCGTGCGCGAATACATGTACTGGTTTATTGGCGCCGGCATACTGTTCGTTTTGCTGGGTACCGTCACGTCTTATGTCGCGTCGATGAACAGTACGTTGAAAGATCAGGTCGATGAGCGCACGAAGGCGCAGCGTTTACTGAATGCCAGCATCGACCGTTTCGAGCACGTCGCGCTCTTGTCGGGCGACTGGATCTGGGAGGCGGATACGGACGAGCGGTTCATCTATAGCAATAATAGCCTGCCCGAGTTACTCGGCTGGCAGCCGGACGAGATCATCGGCAAACGTTTTTCCGACCTCATCAGCAGTGTCGAGAAGGAGGATATCGCCGATCCTGAACGCATGCTGCGCGAAATGGCGGGCGACGGTTTGCAGCGACGGCTCAAGATGGTAAGCTCAACGGGTCGCGTGGCGGTGCACGAGTGCAAGGTCGCCCCGATCCGGGACCCGAAGCGGGGCGTGGTGATTGGCTATCGCGGCGTGCATCGGGATGTGACGGCCGACACCGGCATGGTCACGTTCGAGTAATGTTCAATCAACGAGCGATTCGATGAGCGAAGAGTCTGCAGACAAGCCTGTTCGTCGCCTGCTGATCGTCGAAGACGAGGACGGGGTCGGCTCTCTTATGCAGACCTACTTTTCCCGGCTGGGCTACGAGGTCGACTTGGCACCCGACGGTTATTCCGCGTTGCGGCTGGTTGATCAGCAGGTTTACGACTTGATGTTTTTGGATCAGCGCATGCCCGGCATGTCGGGGCTGGAAGTGTTGGCGCATCTGCGCATGGGACGGCCCCGTTTCCCTGTAATTATGCTGTCAGGCTATAGCTCTGAGGAGTTGGCCGTCCGCGCCTTGCAGATGGGAGCGACCGACTACATCACCAAGACCAGCGATGAGCAGTTCTGCAAGAAACTTGAGCAGAAGGCGCACCAGGCGATTGATCGATTTGCCCAAGAGGATCTCCGGTTGAGCAATGTCGAGATGCTGCGCCAACGGATATCCGAGCTGGGCTGTCTCTATGCGCTCGAAAAGCTCTTCGATGTGGTGGAGGGGTCGCCGCATAATGCGTTACGTGCCGCCGCCGACATTATCAATCCGAAGAAAGAAGATGAGGACGAGCGCACGTGTGCCGTGATCCGGATCGGGAAAGAGGAGTACGCCTCACAGGATGCGTTTATCTCGAATCATGTGGTCCCCTACGACATCTATGCCCGCGGCCGCTTGATCGGCGTGCTCGAGATCCGCTTTCCGCCAAACGATGACGATCAGCGGGCGGAATCGAATCCGCTGTCGGAGCAGGAACACGATTTGATGTTGTCCGTCGCCGACCGGATTGGGCACTTCGTGGATTTCTGGCGGACCGAGCAACGCCTGCGGGAATCGAATGCGGCGCTGGAGGAATACGCATATGTTGCCGCCCACGACTTGCAGGCGCCCCTCCAAAAGATCGAAAGCTATGTGGAGCTACTGATTGAGGACTACGGCGAGGAGCTCGACGAACAAGCCCGGCAATACATGGACGTGCTGGCATCGTCCGCCCGCAGCATGCGGAAGCTGGTCCGGGACGTGCTGGCATTGTCCCGGCTGGATTCCGACGGGTTGCTGCTGAAACCGACCGAGTTGGAGACCATCCTCCTGCTGGCCAAGGATGCGCTGGGGCAGTTGCTGCACGAGCGGGGCGCGCAAGTGATTCAACATGAACTCCCCTGCGTCATGGCCGACGAGACGCGTATGCTGCAGCTCTTTCAAAATCTGATTGGCAACGCCGTCAAATTCAATGACTCAGCCGAACCGCGCGTGGAAATCGGCACAGAGGAGACGCCGACCTACTGGTGGGTGTATGTGCGCGACAATGGTCTGGGCATGAAGGAGGAGGACACGCAACGGGCCTTCCTGCCTTTCAAGCGGCTGAAGACGAAAAAGAAGTACAAGGGCACCGGCATTGGGCTGGCACTCTGCCGCAAGATCATGCGACAGCACGGTGGCGGCATCGAAGTGGAGTCGAAACTCGGCGAAGGCAGCACATTCTGGCTGGAATTTCCAAAGAGCGAGGAAGCAGAGCGAGCGGTTGGAAGCACCGCACAGGCGATAACCGTGGAATAAAGAGAGGGGCAATTATGGCGACAACCACTGTACAAACATCAAATTTTCTATTGGTCGAAGATGATCCAGACGATGCGCTATTGACGCAGCGCGCCTTCAAGAAGGCTAATATCTGGAACCCGATCGATTCCGTCACCTCCGCCGAAGATGCGTGGCAATACCTCACACAGCAAGGGCCCTACGCGGACCAAAGCCGTTACCCGAAACCTCTCTGTGTTTTGCTGGACCTGAACATGCCCGGCATGGATGGTCGTGAACTGATCGCCAAAATGGGCGCGGACGAAACACTGAAAGATATTCCGGTGATCGTGATCAGCACCTCCGACTACGAGAAGGATATGGAACACGTCCGCAGCATGGGCGCAAAACACTACATCATCAAACCGCTCAAGATGCAGAGCGTGTTGCAGGTTGTGGCGTCGTTGCCCAACGTCTCGGTGATACTCGGCACCGCCTGATTTGCGGAATCCGATATGCGACGTCCGAGCATGGACTGGAGCGTCCCATCGCCCTGCCCTCATCGCGTCGGGAAATGATCGCCCAGCGATCCACCCGCACTCTTTCGTCGCGGCGTCGCAGCGCGGGAGCAGCCGCGCGCTTCCTCGCGCGCCAACCGATCAAGGAAGTCACCGCATGACAGGGTGTCAGCGCCCGCCGCGCTAACCGTCTCGCGTTCCGCACGGTCCGATGTCACAACCAATACCGTCGCCGGATCAGGCGCCGCGTACACCAGTCGCTCGATCACGGTATCCGCAGTGTAACGGGCCGGCGCAAAGAAAACCTCGATTGCCGTATCGAGGGGATCCGCTTCGCCACGATCACCGCGACCATCAAAAACGATTGTGATGCGGTCCGCCCAGTCACCCATTACCGGTTCAATCTTCCGGATCAAGCGCTGCCGGGCAAGCTCCAGCCGTTGGCGTAACAGCGGCTTCAACTGCGGATCGCGATGCAGCAGGCTGTATCCATCGATGATCAGCCAGTGCACGCCTTCGTGACTCATGACGTTTTCGCGGGACCCGTCGAATCCCGCTTCAGCAGGGAGGCGGGCAATAGTTCGTGGCAGGACTCTATTTCGCCCTTAAAGATCGCATGCACCTTGCGGAAGGACTGACGGCCAACCTCAAAAAGATCATGCCGGATCGTCGTCAAAGCCGGCGAAGTAAACGGAGCGGAGGGGATGTCGTCCACCCCCATCACCGAAACATCGCCAGGCACCTGTAGACCCTGGCCATGCAGATAACTGATCGCGCCCATCGCCATCCGGTCATTGGCCGACATAATCGCCGTCAAATCCGGTCGCTTCTCCAACAAGCGACGCGTCGTTTCGTAACCCCCTTCTTGATTCCACTGCTCGCCACCATCCTCCCATGGCAGATCCGACTCGACCAGTCCTTGCTGGCGGCAATGCGTCAAAAATGCATCACGGAAATCAAGTCCGGTATAGGTATTGATACCGGCGATCAGACCGATCCGCCGGTGACCCAACGAAATCAGGTGATCCGCGGCCATCACCGCCGAGGCCTTGTAGTCCACCGCGATGTAGTTCAGTTTACTGGTCGGATAGTAGTGGTTCACCAGCAAGAACGGTAGCTGATACTGCTCGATCCCACGCAAATACGACTCATTGACTGAGGACGCGATGAACAACATCCCGTCTGCGCGTCGCGACCGAATGATGTTGATGTAGTCCTGATTGTCCGCAAAGCGCTGGTTCGCCACATCCAGCAACAGCTTGTAGTTAGCCTGATTGGCCTCCTCGTGAATACCACTCAGGATCTCGCCAAAGTAAACATCCGAAAAAACGTTTTTGAGGTTCGGCACCACCACGCTCATGATGCTGCTGGACTTCGACGCCAAGCCCCGCGCCTGCTGATTGGGCTGGTAGGAATGACGCCGCACCGCCTCTTGCACCTTTTCGCGTGTTTTTTCGCTAATACGTGGATTATCATTGAGTACCAACGAAACCGTGCTCAACGAAACGCCACACTCCTGGGCGATATCTTTAATGGTCGTACGTGGCGGCGTCATCTTTGAATGGGTCCTTCTGTTGGATACTATCCTACGTTTCTGTCACACTTAAGGGGCATATGAAAACCCACTAAGGGCCGATTGTACAGTGTTTTTACGCGCTTGCGGGCAAGCCAATGATTCTCGCCAGACACCAAAGCCCTAGTCATGTCGAGCGCAGTCGAGACATCTACAATCCAATCAACAGCCCACCGCAATCAACAAACGCCCCACCCGACTGGAAAGTCTCGCTCCTCTGCCGTATCGTTACCTGAGGTGAGACGACATGTATCGGGTAGCGATCATAACCTTGGCACTGATGCTGAGCGGGTCGTGGACAGCGGCCACCGAGCGGTCCGTGCGGGAGCAGGTGCGCGAAACCGTGGTCCCAAGGGTCGAGTATCGTGACGAAGGTGTCGACCGTGCCTTCGAACACCTCAGCAATAGGTCCCGCGAGCTGGATCCCGAGGGGCGCGGAATCAATATCATCTACCGCGGCCCGGACGGTGACGCAGCGCCGCGCATCACGCTCTCCTTGCGCCGTATTAGCCTCTACGAAGCCATCCGGTACATCACGCAAGTGGCTGGCCTGCATTATCGCATAGATGATAATGCCGTCTTCATCTCCGATGAACCCTTCCGGCCCGACCGGATCATCACACGCTTCTACCCGGTGCAGCCCATCTTCATGGACATCATCCGCTCGGACCAGAAAGAGGAGCCACCGCGCCGCGATCCCTTCTTCCCTTGAAGATCAGCCTGCAAGACCGCCGTCGTCCCGCTTGACATCGCCTGCACTTGCCCGCATACATAGCCGCCGTATGCATTCAGGCGGTCGCAGTCCCCCGCCTCAACAAAACTGAAGGAGCGCTCCCGTGTCATCTAATTCATTCACCCACGCGGCTACCTTGTCGCGCGCCGCCATCGTTATCATCGCCCTCTACGCGGCCCTGCAATTGCTGGCCGATATCGCCAGTCTCAAAATCGGCGTGGTGCTCGGCTTGGCCGTCGACATGGGCTCGTTCATCTTCCCGGTCTCGTTCACGCTGCGCGATCTCGCGCACCGTGTGCTCGGCCGGCAAAAGGCGCGCGTCCTCGTCATCGCCTCGGCGCTGATCAATCTGGCCGCCGTCGCCTACATCATCGGCATCTCCGCCGTGCCCAGCGACAAGGAATGGGGCTTGGGCGAAGCCTACAGCGCCCTGTTCGACAACATCTGGCGCATCGTCTTTGCCTCCATCGCCGCCCAAATCATCAGTCAATTGATCAACACCGAAATCTATCACTGGTTCGCCACGCGCATTACGCGTCGCTATCTCTGGCTGCGTACGTTGACCAGCAACACCATCAGTATCCCGATCGACAATCTCGTCTTTGTGGTGGGTGCCTTCGGCTGGTTGTTGCCGTGGAGTGTTGTAATCGAGATATTTGTTTTCAACCTCATCCTCAAATATGCGGTTATGTGTGTAAGTATTCCCCTCATCTATACGACGAAGCACGATGTAATTGATTAAAGGAATGAAATATGTCGAAACCCATTAAGATTTTAGCCTTTGCAGGCAGTAATCGTGAAAAGTCCATCAACCGCAAACTCTTGCACGCTGCGGCGGCGATTGCGCAAGAGGAGCTTAGCCTCGCCGTCACGGTGATCACGCTGAAAGACTATCCGCTACCCATCTATGATGGCGATGCCGAGGAGGCGAAGGGTGCCCCAGCCAACGTGCTGAAGCTGAAACAGTTGATCGCCGAGCACGATGCCGTCCTGATTGCGTCGCCGGAATACAATGCCTCGGTCACGGGCTTGCTGAAGAATACCCTGGACTGGATTTCCCGCCCCGCGGGCGAAAAAGATCCCGGCAAGGTCATGACTGAAAAGCCCGTGGCCTTACTCAGCGCCTCCCCCGGCAGCCTCGGCGGCATTCGCGGATTGAATCATTTGCGCGCGATTCTGCTGAACACGGGCACGCTGGTGATTCCGGCCCAGTTCGCGCTTTCAAACGCGCACCAGGCTTTCGCCGAAGATGGACACCTGAAGGTCGATTCCGCCCGCAACGCGATCACCGATCTGCTGAAGCAACTGCAACGGATCGCGACCGGCCTGAATTCGCGGGCCTAGGCGTCAGCCGAGCAGATAAGAGGCGAATGCCCCCAGCGGGCTTGTCCCGCTGGAGCATAAGTTTGACGCAACAGCGAGAACGCAGGGCTGATAAACGAATGGAGCGAGTCAGGAGCCGACTCTTTACTCGCTCCAATCACTCGAGGCACTCTTCGAAAGATGGCGCAAGCCCCAGACTTTCGCTCCAGCGAGGCAAGCTCGCTGGGGGCGATAAGCGATTTCCGCAACCTCGCCTACTTCCTGACTTCAAGGCCCATCACGCGAAGGGCGAACCGTCCCGGTGAGCCGCGTGAATGGAACGAGAAAAGCAACAGCGAGGGATCCCCGATCCTGTCGCCCGCCTACAGCGGCGCCGCGCTGAACACGTAGTCCACACTGCGATCGCCCTTCGCGCGTGGGCGGCACCGGCCGTCCACCAAGACATAGGGCGTGTACTCCAACTCGGCCAATGTAGCGAACAGTGCCGCAGCCGCAGAGTCCGCCTCGTCTGGATCCTCGGCCACTTCAATGATTAACAGCGGTTTGTGACGGCGCAATACGTCCAGACCACCCGCGATCACTGCTCGTTCGTGTCCCTCAACATCGATCTTGATAAACGAGAGCGGACTTGCGCTCTCCGGCAGCTCGTCATCCAAGCGTACCGCCTGCACGGCGACCCGGCGCCCCGGCCCGGCATTCGCCGCGTCAACCACGCGCGACTCGTAAAGATTCTCTCCGCCACTTTCGTATTCCGGCACCACCATCGTTACCGCGCCCGGTTGATCCGACACGCACGCATGAATCGGCGTCACCTGATCCAGCTTCCGCACGCGCACCGTTTCGGCTAACTGCTCATAGGTATCCGGTACCGGTTCAAACGAGTAGACCCGTCCAGTCGACCCTACATACTCCGCCAACCGCGCGGTGATGTAGCCCATGTTCGCCCCCACATCGACCACCGTATCGCCCGCCCGCACATGGGCGCGGACCAGCGCGGCATACGGCCAATCGGCATCGGTGAATCGCGCCACCACGCGCGGCGCGCGCCAGCGCCGCAATCGCCGCACAACGGCCGTTGGCAAACAGCGCTGCAGAAATCGTCTCACGGGGGGGTACATCGCGTTTAACTCTTGGCCTTCAATTAATCATTTCGATGTAGGCGCTATCCACTTCCATAAACACGGATTGCTGGATCATCTCAATACTGATGACAACGCGCGTCTTCTTGTCCAGGCGCTCGATAATCCCTTCCACGCCCTTGAACGGTCCGCCCGTGACGCGCACCGGCTTGCCCTTCTCCAAATACGGCATCACATCCACCAGCTCACCGGCCGCCAGCGCCTGCTGAATTTGGTTTAACTGATGGACCAAACCTGCCTGATCCACCACCGTCAGCACATTCGCAACGTACTGATTCGACTTCAGCTTGTGGACCTCGCGCGACTCAAAGCAACCGAAAACATAACCGGGGAAAAGCGGCGACCAAAAGGTCCGCAAGCGCGCACCGTAGCGATGATCTTTGCGGCGCAACGGCAGATAGAGCGTCGCGCCCGCGAACTCAAACGCCTGCACCGCCTTTTTCTCGGCGCGCGGGCGGGTATGTAAAATCACCCACTCCGAGCCCTCCGGCGCCAAGGTGATTTCCTCGACCGGCTGTTCCTGCTCGTGATCAAACTCTTCCATCATGCCACATAATACTCCACAAATCGAAACGGCGATGGTGCGTAAAGTTGCCAGCACGGTCAAGAGTCGAGCGAGGGGTGTTATATCGTCACGCCAACCGCAACGCTTTTCTTTGAAATAGAATGTCCTTGCTCCGACAGGCGGGAACATGGGCATTCCTGCCTATGTCTTCGCCCTCCGTCGGAGTCGACAGCCGGCCGACTCGCGCGCTATGCTGCTCCCATGTCATCGCGTCGCATATCCCGGGAAGAACTCTCACGCTGGGCCGTGCAGCGGGAACGCTTCCAGCTTCCCGATCTGCGCCCACCCGCACCCTACCGCGTCACCACGCCCGAGCATCTGCTCCCGAAGGTGATGAAGAAGCTGGGCATGGAACAGCCGATGTGGGAACAGGCGCTGCTACGCGAATGGCCGACATTGGTCGGCCCGCAAGTCGCCCAGCATACCCGGCCCGGTCGCCTCGAGCGCGGCACGCTCACCGTATTCGTCGCCAACTCCGCCTGGCTCTCCGAACTACGGCGCTACGGCGAAAAGGCGATGCTGGAAAAACTGCA
>SLAD01000073.1 GCA_007126995.1 Kiritimatiellia bacterium
CGCGAGCTTTGTCGACAAAGTTTCCGACAAAGCTCGCGACAACGACGTCATGAAATAATCCGCATCTCGCACACTCATATCGAAACGCGCTCTCTTGTATCATTTTCGTCCGGAACGTCCGACCATCTCCCTTAAGCCCAACGCAAACCAAGGCGGGCCCCGGAAAGTATACCGGTCACCGCCAAGATAGAACTGATGGACAAGGTTGAGAGGCCGGTAAGACCCTGCCCCACCGTGCAGCCCATCGCCAACGCGCCGCCCACGCCCATTAAAAAGCCGCCTATAATCGCGCGTCGCATTTGCGTCGGGCTTTCAAACCCTTGCCACCGGAATTCGCGTGCGGCCAGCGCCGTGATCCCGGCCCCGAGCAATATACCGGCGATCACGGTGAGCGCAAATCCGGCCCGCATGCCGGATGCCAGCATGAGGTATTGCAGGGCATCACTGATCGGCGCCACAAAGGTGAGACTCTCCAGCGGTACCGGTTCGAAGTCATCCGCGCCCAGGTGGCCGGTCACCCACCACCCCGCCACAATCGTCAAACCGACGATCACGGCCGCGATGATATCGGCTGGATAGCGGAACAAGCGCAGGCGAAAGATGCCCAGCCCAAGCAGAACAAGCGCAATGATCAGGGTCAACGCAAGGCGCGCCGCATCAAAGCCAACCGCATCCGCGCCCGTCCATTGTGCTAAGGAGGCATGCGGCAGCGTGACGGCAGTGAGATCTGCGATGTTCAGACGCCACGTCGCCAGCGGCCCCGTCAGCGCGATACCCGCGCTCACACCCAAGCACAGCAATACCAACAACGAACGTAAATTGCCGCCAGCCAACAGGACCAAAGCGCGCGAACCGCAACTTCGAGCCAACATCATGCCGATCCCAAATAGCACGCCGCCAACCGGAATCAGTAGCCAGGAAAAGGTAGACGTGAGATAGAGCGAAGGCTCCAAATCCACGACGGCATACAGCGCCAACAGTTGTGTGCCGAGCAATGCGGTTGCTAAGGCGACGAAAAGCGCGCCCGCGCGGCGAGGGTTGCCTTCCCCCCACCACTCACGCAAGCCACCGGTAAAGCAAAAACGGGAGCGCTGCGCGGCGATACCGAAGATCACGCCGACCGCGAAACCGGCCCAGAGTGTAAGCTGCACATGTGTCATGAGCGATAATCAGGACAATGAGCGCGTGCCCCAGACATCCTGAGCAATGCCCGCGTACCAAGCGCGGGCGTTTTCCGCTTCCTGTTTGCGGAACACGGAACCGGCATCCATCGGGCTGACGCCGCCGGATCCGGGCACTTCGCGGAGTAGTTCGTCATATACCTCATACACGCCGACAATACTGATCCCCCAGTCCGGGGTAATTAAGCTGTAGCAGGTGTTGGCCCAACTTGGATCAACCGGTGGCTCGCCGCGCAGGTCGGCAATAATCGCACTGGCGGTCACTTTCGCCTGCGTATTGGCCACAAAACCAGACTTGGGCATCGGCGCGGCCTGCGTGGCGTCGCCAATAACATATACGCCTTCAACGAGTTGGGACTCGAATGTCCGCGCTTTGATGGGAACCCAGCCGGAGGCATCCGTGACCGCCGCGCGGTCCGCGATGAAACCAGCCTTTTGGGGTGGAACCACATTCAAGACATCGGCCTTGTGGATGGCGCCGAATTCTGTTTCGACTTCCAGCTTGTCGGCGTCCACGCGTAGGACCCGTCCGTCGTTGGACCGGCTGACCCACTCGATCATGTCGCCGTAATGCCGTTCCCAGCCTTGCATGAACAGGCCCTGCTTCGAAAACCCATCCTTGGCGTCCAGCAACAGGATTTTCGACTTGGGTTTGTGGTTCTTCAAATAGTTGGCGACCATGCTGACCCGCTCGTAGGGACCGGGCGGACAACGGAAGGGATTATCTGGCGCCACGAGAATAAATGTGCCACCGTCTTCCATGTCTTCGAGCTGACGACGCAGCAGTTGCGACTGTGCGCCCGGCTTCCAGGCGTGCGGCGCCCGCTCGGCGGCCGCCTCGTCATAGCCCTCCAAGGTGCCCCACCGGATGTCAATGCCGGGCGATAGAATCAGCCGATCCCAGGACACGGACTCGCCGCCCGCCAGTTGAATCCGGCGCCCTTCAACATCCACATCCTTGGCCCAGTCATGGATCACCGTCACACCGAGTTGGTCGCGCAGTTCGTCGAAGTTGTGCCAGAGGGAATCGAAAGAGCGAATCCCACCCAGATAAAGATTGGTGAATGGACAGGTAATATAGCGTCGTTCCGGCTCAATCAGCGTCACATCGAGTGACGGCGCCAACCGTTTCAGGTACTTGGCCACCGTCGCGCCACCGAAACCGCCGCCCACGACAACGATATGTCCGGACGGCGCACCGCCGCCAAGGGAAAGGGTCGGGAAACTGGTCAGGGCACCCAAGCCCGCAAAACTCATCCACTTGAGGGATTCCCGTCGGGTCAGATTGCGATTGATCGTCATAACCGTTACTCCTCCAGTCCCGGGGTTATGTTGGCAAAGTATTCCGCCACCGCGCGCAGTTCATCGTCTGTATAGGCTTTCGCGATCCGCGGCATGACCGTAGCGTCCGGCATTTGATCGTTCTTATAGGCCAACAGCAGCGCGCTCAGGACCGGAAGCGGTTTTCCAGCCAAAGCCGGAATCGTGGTGGCTTTACGTCCATCTGTACCGTGACAGGCCGCGCAGGACATCGCAATCACCTCGACCCGGCGCTCGAAGGGCGTCAAGCCCTCCGCTTCGGCATCGATTGGCGACGACGGAGTATAATCGTAAGGCTCGGCACTTGCCGAGCATCCGGACGACAACACGCCAACAGACAGGATCGACGTGGCAATGATGCCGTGAATCATCCATTTTCGTTTGAAGATTTTGATCCCTTTCAACACGGTTTTCCTCCTTCTGCAACCGGGCAGGACGGTACTTCAGGGTCTGTATCGGGTCAACCCCGAACCCGGGCCATGTGTTGGCCGATCCCAAAGCTCATCGACATTTCATCAAGATGAAGGTTGGCCTCAGGCGAGCGGTATATATAATGCGTGCACGTTCGGACTAACACCGAAGGAGGATCTCAAGTACGATGCAATTGTCCCGCTCCATTCTGCTACTGGTCATGTGGGTATGCGTCATGCTCGCCTTGTCCTTCTTGCAAGCTACCTCGCCCGTGCATGGCGCGTCCTTGATGGAAACGCTCCGGAGGCTTGATTCAGGAGGGACCGAGTTCGAGCATGTTCCGCCCGCAGTACGCGCCTTGCTGCAGGATGACCGAGTCACCTTTTCTCGTCATGTCGCAACGGCTGCCCAAGCGGATCAATCGATTGGAGCCGGGTTCACGTATCTACATCTCGCCACCCTATTCGGACCATCGGCCATCTTTGAATATCTGCTGGAGTTGGGCGTAGCCTTGGATCCAATCGATGACGAGCATCAGCTTACCCCTTTGCACCTCGCGGCTGCGGCGGGACGAAAAGAAATGCTTCAGCGCCTGATCGCAGCCGGTGCAACTCCCGAGTTGAGAACCCGAAACGGTGCATCGCTGGCGCATTGTGCCGCAGATTCCGGCGACGCGAATTTAATGGATTGGGTCATCAACGAAGGCCATGCGTTTCGCGTGAGTGACAATCGCGGTCTTCGTCCTTTACATTATGCTGCGCGAGCAGGCTATACCGCTGTGGTGCGCCGACTGATCGACGCAGGCGAATCGACGGAAGTGCGCACGAGACAAGGGGACACCGCACTACTGCTGGCCACTCGACGTGGCCATCCGTCGGTTGTTCGCTTTCTGTTGAGCCGGGACGCCAATCCCAATGCCAGCAACAACAGCGGGGTCACTGCGCTTCATCATGCCGTGGCCACTAATCAACGGGATATTGCGGATCAACTACGCGCCAAAGGCGCGCATTTGGACGTCCGCACTTCGAGCGGTCATGAACCTTTACACTATGCCGCCAGCCATGGGCGCACCGAGATGCTGATCTGGTTGCAAGAGCAAGGCGCTGATTTCACGGCCCAGACGGACCAACAGGCTACTGCCTTGCATTGGGCCGCTATGCGCGGGCGGGCCGAGGCCGTACTCTGGTTGATCGAGCAAGGCGCCGACTTGAATGCCCAGCAACAGAATGGCTGGACACCCCTCGCTAATGCGGTTACGGAGAATTACAGTGATGTGGCCAAGCTCCTGTTGGAACGGGGGGCGGATCCCAATCTGGCCACCCAGAGCGGGCTCACTCCGCTTGCCCGCGCAGCACAGCGTGGTTATAGCAACTTGGTCAATTTGCTGCTGGAACATGGCGCGGATATCAACGCGCAAGACAATCAGGGCCGCACACCATTAAGCGAAGCCATCGTCAACCGGAATGAGGAACTTGCACTCGCATTATTAGCTGTCGGTGCAGATCCAAATTTGCATCAGCATGATCGAAGGCCTTTACTGCAGATGTTGATTGCGCGCGGGGATGTCGAGCTGGCCAAGGCACTGCTGGCACATGGCGCCGAGCCTGATTATGCACCTGAGTCCGCGCGCACACCACTGCAGACGGCGGTATATTACGATCAAGCTGAACTGGCGGGCTTGTTATTGGATCTCGGCGCCGATATCGATGCGCCCTACAACACGTGGACTCCCCTCAATTCTGCGGTGTGGTCGGACAGTCGCGACACCGTCCGCCTCCTGCTGGACAGAGGCGCCGACACATCGATCGCTGCCGGCTTCAATCAGACGCCATTGATCACGGCCGCGCGAAAGAATCAGTTGGTGATCGCCGAGTTATTGCTGCAATACGGCGCTGATCCGTGGACGGAAACCGAGAACGGACTCACGCCATGGCATATCGCGCATCAACTCGGGCACACGAACATTCTGCAAGTACTCGAAGCGCGCGTCGAAGGCATGCCGCCCACGAATTTACCGAGCGTGCGGGTCTATTTCGAGTATCACGATCCCGATGCCAAAAAGGTCTATGTTGCCGGCTATTTCAATGATTACTCCGAAACCGCTTTCCCGATGACGCGTGACGAGGAGGGTTTCTGGTACGCCGAGCGTGACCTCTTTGAGACGTGGCACATGTATAAATTTGTGGTGGATGGCAGTTGGATACTCGACCCGACGCACGACCATATCCGGGAGGACTCATCCGGTGACACCTCGGTGATGTGGGCGACCAATCAACTGGTGGAGTTGCGTGCTGAACGTCCCCGTCCCCGATTACCCGCCCGTGTCCCCGCTTTGGTCACTTATCATGGCGCGGCGGACCGGACCGTTTATCTGGCCGGTGAATTCAACGGTTGGAGCACAACCAGCACCCCGATGACACGGGTTCACCCGGATAAATGGCAGGCGACCATACACGTCCGACCGGGCGAATATGCGTATAAGTTCGTTGTCGACGGCAACTGGATTATGGATCCGGAAAACCCGCTGACGACGGTCGTTGGCAATGTGGAGAACTCGCTATTGATTGTGGATGCCCCTGACGAAGCGCCAGCGCCAGTCGACGGTTCATCCTTGAATGGTGACGACGATCCCGCGCTGATGTGAAATCGCGCGGTGCTCCCAGAGGAAAACACCCTGCCAGGTCCCCAGCATCAGGCGCCCTCGGGAAATCGGAATTGATTCGCTGGTGCGGGTCAGCGCCATCTTGATATGACTGGGCATGTCGTCGGGCCCCTCCAACGTGTGAGTAAAATCCGGATCGTCTTCCGGCACCAAGCGGTCCAAGAACCGCTCCAAATCATAGCGCGCGGAAGGATCGGCATTTTCCATGATGACCAGACTGCAACTGGTGTGACGGCAAAAGACGGTCATCACTCCACTTTCCACGCCGGTCTCGCGCAGAAATTGGTGCAGCGAATCTGTTAGTTCCACTGTCGACTTAGGCTGTGACGAAAGGTTCAGCTGCTTGGTGTAGGTTTTCATAATCAGCGATACTTACGAATGACGGCTTTTACGATGCCGCCGACCACCAGCGAATGGCGCGGGGTAATCGGCTGGTATGCCTTATTGGCTGGCTCCAATCGTACAACACGGCCCCGTTTAGAAAAATACTTAATCGTCCATTCTCCATCGACTTGGGCCACCACGATGTCGCCGTTACGGGTCAGGCCGCCACGCTCCACCAACACGATATCGCCGGGATGAATTCCGGCATCAATCATCGAATCCCCGCTAACGGTCAACATATAGGTGGCTTCCGGCCGCTGCACCAAGAACTCGTCCAGACTCAATACATCGACCAATTCCTCCTCGGCCGGCGACGGGAATCCCGCCTGCACCGTTCCCAACAGACGAATGCTGCCGGTGAGCCGCCCCGTGGGTGCAAACTTCCGGGGCGCGGCGCGGCGCACGTAGCCCGCCGTCTCCAGTTTGCGCATGAAGCGATGGACCGCATTCTTTGAGCGATATCCGAACAGGTCCAGCATTTCGCTGTATGCGGGCATGCGCTTGTGTTCGAGGCAAAAGGCGCGCAGGCGCTGAATCCGGTCCTGTGGTGGTTTGGCATACGGCATAATCATGATGCGTGTAACTATAGTGAACGATCGTTCACAATCAAGGGAAAATGAGCGCCAAATGATAAAATAGCAGGACTACGATCTACCGATTCGGCGGAAAGCCCGGACATGGGCAGGAATGCCCATGTTCCCGTCTGCCGGAGCAAGGACATTCCTGTCCTAAATGCGCACTTTACTTGGGATGGCCCCAAGACACGCAAACAGATACTACGAGAGCAAAAACTCAATTTATATTTTAACGGGCATCTCCAAGTATTGAGGCATCGATGCAATGTGCTACTCACCCGCTAAATGCAGAATACGGACGCGCAAATTTTCGGAAATCCACATCCCGGACCTAACGAGATTTGCCACCAATGGCGATACGGCATCTATGGCACCAACACGTTTGGCTTCGAGCAAAACGCGAAGAGTCCCCCATACCGTTACCCCAGCGGCAGAAGCCGCCCGCCGCGCCTGCATGTCATCCAAGACGGCTACCGGGCCCTGCATCTCGGTGGCTAATGCAATAACTGAAGCCTCGCCGGCCCCCAAATCTACCGCAAGCCAGCGTTCCGGTTGGTGTGTCGGTTCCCTGATCCGCACCGCCTGCAAATCCGATGGCGACGGGACATCAAGCCCTTTTGCGCGGCCGACAGCCAGTTCATGCATTACGGCAGGGGTTGAATAGGGTGCAGAAATAACGGCTGACAATACATGAAGAACCTGCGCCCTGTGCAAATACAACAGGGGGGAAGTGTTAAGGATCGCTTCAGAGCGGTTGGCCATGCTCCAGCTCTTCCAATTCCGCAGCAAACGGGAAGACGCGATAATCACCGGCTCGGCCAAGAAACTCAACACGGCTCATGCCTGCCAGTTCGGCAGCCCCCCCGGAAGAAAGATGACCGAGCTCGTAGAGCTTCATTGCAGCCATCAAGCGCAAATGATTCCCTAAAGCAGTCGCATCCATCTTTTCAGCCACTGCCACGCTATCCGGTATTTCAAGTTCGAGCTTCATGGGTAAAGCCTATTGTATGCATGTCGCGCTGTCAAACACGGGGCGGCATCGTGAGAGACCTTCTACGAACTCTCTCTATACTGCGTCTACCATGCCCTCCGTCTAAACGCAATTGAAGCACCACTCCGATAAAAGTTTCGATGTCATTCGTCATTGAGCGACACGCATTCGTTGGCTTGCTTCATACGCAAAAATCGCTATGCTCAAATTCACTGGAGTGATATGTCATGAAAAAAATAATTATTGCTACCCTTTGTGCCCTCTCAAGCGCGCTGGTCCTTGCCGCGGAGTCGAATCTGCTGCGAAATCCAAGTTTCGAAGAGGGCGTTCCGAATCGGGCTTCACTCGCTGAAAGCTGGACGATGCAGCATCCCGATACACATGGGGATACCTACGGCAGCGCCTCACGCGAGGATTGGCGCTCCTATGACGGACTCTATATCATGGCCATTCGCGGACTGTGGGCCAATGCCGGGGATTACGGCGGATGCTGGCAGGAGGCCGATGCGGAACCGGGCAGGCGATATCGCGCGTCCGGCTGGTTTTGGGCCGATCCCGAATGGCGCACCGAATTGCAGGAAATGAAGCTGGAGTTTTGGTCGGCCGACTACGAAGAACTGCTCACGACCAAGTCCACCTCAATCCGCCGGATTGGCCCGGACTGGCGAAGATATGAGGTTGAGGCGCGCGCCCCGGATAACGCCGACAAAGTGCGCCTGGTGATTCATGCGGAAGGCGTGGGCTACTACGGCGCGCTGCAATTCGATCACTTGGTGATGGCCGATGTCGAATACTATGCCGAGCCCGAGGCGCGGCCGCTCGATTTAATTATTGATATTGTAGATGAAGAATAATTCAGGAGTGAATGTGAAGCGTATCGGTATCTATAGCGTACTATTGGCGGCGGGCAGCGTACTCGTGCTGTCCAGCGGCTGCATGACTTATCAGGATCAGCGGACCCGGCAGCAGGTGCGTGAGCGCGAAGACATGCTGCTCGTGCAAGAGGAAATGCGGCGGCTGTCCGGCCGGATAGAAACGGTCGAGCTTGAAATGGCACAGGTCTACAGCGACATGGATCGTATTCAGCAGGAGACGGCCCGGTTGGGGCGGACACAGGCGGAATCAACGGAACAACGCCTGGGCGCGTTGGAACGTCGCATACAGGAGGTGGACCGCGCCCGCGA
>SLAD01000051.1 GCA_007126995.1 Kiritimatiellia bacterium
ATGATGCCGGCTCTGCAACGCGAGGGCGTGACGACCGGGCTCGATGGTAACGCGGAAGAAAGACAATTCGTCCGCCGCGCGCACCGATCCGACCGGCTGGCCGTTGAAGAAGACCGCCGTGGGCGAGTTGGCGTAGGCGCTCAGCAGGGCGTGCGAGTCATCTTCGTGAAACCACAGCAAATCTTCCAGTTGCGCCAGCGCGTTGGTGTCGGTGAGTTGCGCGCGCAGTGATTCGTACAGCGGCCGGGCGACCTCGATGCCATCGCGATGCTCGATGTAGGCCACTTGCCGCAGGCGCAGTGTGTCGGCGAACGGAAATTGCGGATAGCGCTCGAGGAATAGATCGATTAAGTCGTGCGCGCCTTGATAATCGCCGATGCGTTCCATGTTGTTAAGTTCGGTCATGATCGTGCCTTCGCCGAATCTGTCATCTGGCGGCGTGCGCTCGGCGGGCGTGAGTAAGGCCGAGGCGGCGGCTTGCGGTTGCGCCATATAATAGTAGGCCGTGCTTTCCATCCAGCCGCGCGACTCATCCAAGGGTCCGCGCTCGAAGGTCACGTCGATCGAATCGTTGAAGTGAACGGGATCCATCAGGTGCAGGCGATACTGCAGGACGCGAAACGGCATTTTGAACGGGATGCCCGCCAGCAGGCGAATGATCGCATTCTGATAGTACCAGCCGCCGTTGAAATAGTCTTCCAAACCGGTTCCACGCCAACCCGGCGTGCGTTCATCATCGACGCGAATCATTTCGTCGGCTTCCAGAATCCACCAACTGCGGTTGGCGCTGACGACGGCCAACATGCAGCCGACGAACTTGCCGGTTCCGGACGTGGAGAGCGTCACATGCGGGCGACCGACATCATTGGGCGTGGTGCGTTGCCAGGCGGAATGAAAGTAGCCCCAATGGTCGGCCCATTCCGCCAACGGCTCGATGCGCATGGCCAAATCGATATCGACCGCTTCATTGCCTTCGTTCACCAACTCGATGCGCGCGCTGGAGGCGAATGGTTTGGGGAAGTCCGAGATGAAGTCGTCGCCGGCGGACCCGATATACAGGGTGCGGTAGCGGTTACGACGCCAAAACGCGCCGAAGAAGTCGCCCAGTGGAACGGCGACGCTGGGCGTGTCGTGGCCGTCCCAATAGATGTTCACGATCACCTCACGCAACGCCGCCTCGCGGCTGATCGCTGACGAGCGCGCGGCCAGGTCCGGGGTGAGGACGAGTTGGCGCAGGATGCCGGCGCCCTCATCATAGGTCCAGTCGGCGCGGGACGACGGGGCGAGGTTCAGGGTTGCCTCGAAACGGGATTCGTTCGGTTTCGGCTGATGAAAGTCGGCCCGCGCCCACGTGTCGCGGACCGATTCGATCAAGGCCAAGTCCTCGTCGGAAAACGAGCGGGGAAACGAGGCCATATTCTCGTTGGGTCCGAGCGTGTGATAGTTGATTTGGTGGAAGAGTCGCGGCCAATTGCCCGGCTTGTGTCCGCCGGGCTCGACCATGACGATGACGCGTTGTTCGTACGGGATGGGGATGAGATTGTACCAACAGTAGTTCTCGTACACAGCTAGTGGCGGGCGATACGGATCCATCCCGCCGCAAAATTCACCGATGGTGAGGTCGATGCGCGGTTCATCTTCGTTGTCGAAGTAGAATCGTACACGGTGGGAGCCGTCTTCGGCGCCGGTAAACCAGAAGCGCGAGATGTAGCCTGGCCCTTCGAGATCGGCGATCACCCACCAGCCGTCCGGGCCGGGGCGCAGCGGTTGATTGAAGTCGTCGTTGCCGCCGGTGGGATCGGTGGAGGAAACGAGGAAAGCCGTGCGCGTGTCCATGCGCGCGATGCGATCGGTGTTCACCAGCTCATCGATCAGCTCGTGCCACGTCTTGGTGTAGGGCACCGGCTCCGGCGCGCGGCACGCGGTGTTGACGAGGAGGACAAGGGCGAATGTAGATGCGACGATGATTCTCATGGGGACAAAGGTAGTGAAGCAGGTAGGTCGTGTCAACGAGGCGGGGGGGCGGTGCAGCGGCGAAGAATCGCCGCTGCGGTTTTCGGTTTCGGGTTTTGGGTTTTTTTCTGGCACCCCGGGAGGATGAGGCTTACCACAGAGCCGCGTGAATGAGACAAGCTCGCTGGGGCGTGTCAGGCGATCGCGCGTCGGGCCTGCAACCGGGCCCGCAGGGTGACGAGCAGGGCGCCGAGCACCAAAATCATTCCGAGCACCTGAATCCACCAAGTGGTCCGGGGCGGGTGATAGCGCAGGATCAGTTCGTGGAGGCCGGACGGCACAAACACACCTTGCGCGATGTAGTCCACGCGCATGACCGGCACGGGCTCTCCATTCAATTCCGCCCGCCAATAGCGATCATACTTATCGGCCAAGCGCAGCACGGAAGGCTGATCCGCCGACACGCGCAGCCGCACGTAGCCGGGCCGGAAATCGCGGCGGCTGACACTGCCACCGAATCCTTGCCCGACGGATTCCGGCAGGTGATCGGTTGGCGAAGTCGCCGAGATGAGCGCCTGCTGAAAAGGCTGAAATTGTGGCGATGCCAATCGGGTCAGCATCTGTTCGTCGTCCATCACGCGCCAACCGGCCAGCAGCGCGTAGCGCGGATGGGGCGCGAGCTTGTGCAACACCACGTGGGCGCCGGGCCGCTCGGCGGTCGACGGGACAACGCGCACGCCGCCATTGGCCGGCTCAACACTGTAGGCGAAGACGATCTCGAATTGGTCGCGCAAGGAGGCGTCCTGCTGTATTTGGTTCCACACTTGCGCAGGCGCGAGCACGTAGCGCACGCCGCCAAGTTGCCAGTGCCGAATCGGGTCTCGCGCGACGGCGTTCAAATAGCGCTCGTAGTCCGCCGGCATACGCGGCATTTGCGAAACGTTGATGGTGGAAATGCCATGATACGGGAACAGCATGGTCAGCCATTGATTATAGAAGTTGTCCTGCGAGGTCAGCGCCACCCGCTGCTCCGGCGCTGACTTGAGTATCTGGATCACCTCATTCTCCTCCAACGTGCTCGCATCAAAGGTGGCGACGTAATGGCGCGACAGGAACAGCACATCGAAGAGCATGCAGGCGATCAAGAGCGATACCGAGCCGTAGAGTTTGGCGGATGTGCGCTTGCCGGCGGCCAGCAGATAGATAGCGAATGTCGCCAGGAACGCCATCAGGCCGCCATGCAGCAGGGCCCAAATGCGGTTATCGACGATGATGGACGCCCACTGTCCCCACTGCTCCTGCCACGCGCGCACGGCCCCGTCACGTCCGGCCATCAGACCGATACCCCACAGCAACAACATGCCGCCAACCACGGCGCCGGTGATGTAGATCGGCATCAACCCCGGCAGCGCTGCCGACTTCTTGTCCGTTTTCGGCGCCGCACCCCTCAGCAGCGTGTCCAGGCCATACGCCGACAGCACCGCCAGCGCAAACTGGAAGACCTGCAGGAACTTGTTGGGGTTGCGGATCGAAGACACAACCGGCAACTGATAGAAGAGATAGTAGAGCGGGAAGTATTTGCCGAAGGACAGCAGCAGCGCGATCACCGTGACCGCTGACCAGAAGTAGATTTCGCGGGAACGCGTCGGGAACTGCGCCCGCATTTTGACGGCAAGGAAAACGGCCAGCATCGCGAACAGCAGCGGCACGGCGCCGAGATACTGATTCTCCAGCTTGAAGTTCTGGAAGCCTTGCCCGGTTTCCTCCCAGCCGGCGGAGCGCCCCATCCGGCCCACGTAAGGGCCAGCCGGCTCACCGGAACGCCAGCCAAAAAAGCCCGGCGCAATGAAATCGATCGATTCCTCCGGGGGCCAGCTCCACTGGGTGATAAATTCCCATTGCGCTTGCGGGTCCTCGGCTTGAACTGCGGCCACATCCTCCACGGCGGTGCGGTAGCCGCTCAGCAGCGGATGCGCGGCCAGCAGCAACGCGGTCAGCAGCAGCGGGGGAATGAGGCGCAGCATGAGGGGCAACGGGCGCGGCTGTTGGCGCCAGCAGGCGAACAGTGCGTACGGCCCGAGGGCAAGGGCGAAGAAGAGCGCCACGTCGGCCTGTTCCAGAAACTGCGCGCCCATGGCGCCGCCCGCGAGAATAGCTAGCGGGATGGAACGCCGCTTGACCGCCAAGTCCACCAGCCACAAATAAACCGGCACCCACAGCAGGATGCCGAATTTGCCAATGTGCCCGGCGTACACCAGCGTCAAATTGCTGCCCACCCAATAGGCGGTCAATGCGCCAATCGTTGCGGCAGACCAGGCGAGCCCGCGGCCACGCAGGAAGAGGACGAGGAAGAATGACCCGACGAACAGATCAAAGGCATTGATCCAGTTGTTGAAAAAGGTCGCCGGGAAGATGAGGAGCAGGAAGTTGGTGGGGTTCAGGAACATGGGCGAGGCGATCCCAAGCAGCTCCGCATCGGACCAGCCGCCCCACCAGGCCGAAGGCAGCAGGTGCTTGCGCATGATCAACGAACCCAAGCTGTCGTCGGTCGTGAATAAAGCCTGGCCGGGCCATAACACGGCACGGAAGACCAACAACGTCAACAGGAACAGGCCGCCGGCGACAATCCCGCCGCTTTTCAGTGAACTCGCTTTATTCTCTACCTTTGTCATCACAGTGTGCGCTGAAGCTTCCCGTTGTTTCCCCTGTCCGCCAAGTCTAAATATCCATTTGCGGCCAGCATTCGTCTATCCCTCATCGGTATCGCGTCGATATAGCATGCGCAAGACGTCGGTCAGCATCAGGAGGAGGGATGACACACTGATGACGGAGAGGACGGTCAGCACCATGGCGAACGAGACATGCCATATCGAGACGCCGGCGACATAGAGCGCCGCCAGAACGATCAAGCTTGAGGAGGTGCGAAATCGGCGTTGGGCAAGTTCGAAATTGACCAACAGAAAGGTCAAGCCCAGCGGCGCCAAGGCCCAAATCATCCAGCGCACCAATTGCAGGGTTTCGGCGTCGGCAACTTCGCCGGTGAAGACTCGCCAGATGGGTCCGGCGGCAAAGCTGCAGACGGCGCCAGCGGAAACGATCAGGGCGGCGGTGAACAGGATGGCCTTTTTGAGGATGTGCCGATCGGCTGCCGATGATACGCCCAACGAAACGACCTTGGGAAACATCGCAATCGCAACCGGCAACGGCAAAAACACAATGCTACGGCCGATCGTGGCGGCCCGGGCAAAGGTGCCCGCCGACTCCGGATCGAAGAACCGCTTCACCAGCGTCACGTCGGCATTCATCAACACGGCATAGCCGCTCAAGACCGCCAGCGACATGAAGAAGTACGTGCTGTCCCGTACGGCATCAACGCCCGGCTTGGCCGGGACCTTGAGCAGGCCCCGCAACGCGAGCAGTCCCACGCCGACGCTGGCCAGGACAGCGATGCTTTGCGCCCAGAGTCCGGTCATAGCCGTTTGGCCGACCATCCAGAGCAAGAGCACCGCCACCAATACCCGGGTTACGCCCCAGACTTGGCCATGCACCGCCATCCAGCGAAACCGCTGCGTGCCCTGCAAGATGCCCGCGAATAGCGGCATGAACATGCTGCCGGCAATGAGCAGCAGCGTGAGCATAAACGGCTGCATGGAGGGCAATTGCAGCCATTCGGCCACTTTGCCCGCCAACAGCAGTCCAATCAGCACAATGCAGGCGCCAAACCCGGCCAAGCGTCGCGCCCACAAGTTCAACAGCGCCTTGACACTGCCCAAACGGTCCGCCCGCGCCAGTAGCGCCGACTGGTGCGCTACCGCCGTGCGCAGGGCCTCCATGGGTGTGCCGGTGATCAAAATCAGGCTCAGCATGGCCGCTAGAATCCCGTATTCGATCACGGGCAATTGCCGCATCATGACCACCTGAAAGACCATCGTCGCCACGTTCCCGACCTGCGTGGCGATCAAGAGCAGTATGCTGTGCCGGAACAGCCCGGCCTGGTGTGTCGAGGTAATGCGCATAGACTGGTCGAATTATCGTTATCTGGGCTGACTTTGCAACTTGCATGATGCGCAGTCTTTAACTAACCTCCCCGCCATTAAAGCGATAAACCTGCATAGTGGAGACGGATTTATGGTGACGGCTAGAAAGCATATTAACGGAAATTTCAGTGGTGCGAAGGCGGAGCAAATCAAGGATTTGATGCAGCTTCACCTAAAATACTCGCGTGGCAAAGATTGGCGCAGCGCAACGCAGTTTGACCTGCTGAGCAGCTTCTCGAGCGCCGTAATGGACTTGTGTGTAGACCGTTTTATCGCCACGCAACGGACCTATGTCGATAAAGACGTGAAGCGCGTCTACTACTTGTCGATGGAGTTTTTGACGGGCAAATTTCTCGAGAACAACCTGATCGCCTTGGGCGTGTACGAGGAGGGCAAGAAGGCACTCAAAGAGCTGGGCCTCGAGCTGGACACGTTGCTCGGCCTCGATGTCGAGGCCGGACTGGGCAACGGTGGCTTGGGTCGGTTGGCGGCCTGCTATCTCGACTCGCTGGCGGCGCTGGAAATGCCGGGCTATGGTTATGGCCTGCGCTTCGAATACGGCATCTTCAAACAGGACATCATCGACGGCTGGCAAAACGAGACGCCGGACCACTGGCTGACGCTGCCGTTTCCGTGGGAAATGGTGCGGCCGGAATTCACGCTGCCGATTCTGGTATATGGCCGCACGGTGAAGTCCCGCAAAGCGGACGGACGTCCCCACTCCAACTGGGTGGATTGGCAAATGTTCGAGGGCGTGCCGTTCGACGTGCCGATCATCGGGTACGGCGTCAACACCGCCAACATCCTGCGCCTTTGGCAGGCGCAATCCTCGGCGGGTTTCCGGTTGGATGCCTTTAATGAGGGCGATTACGAGCGGGCGGTGGCCCAAAAGAATTGGGCCGAGAATGTCACCAAGGTGCTGTATCCCCCCGACAGCACCGGCGCTGGTAAAGAGCTGCGCCTGCTGCAAGAGTATTTTCTGGTGACCTGTTCGATCCGCGACATGATCCGTCGCTATCAGAAGAATCACTCCGACCTGCTCAAGTTCGGGGAAAAGAACGCGATCCAGATGAACGACACCCACCCCGCCCTGTCGGTTGCCGAGCTGATGCGCGTGCTGGTGGATGATGAGAACATCCCGTGGAATACGGCGTGGGAGATCACCACCAAGAGCTGTGCGTATACCAATCACACCTTACTGCCGGAAGCGCTGGAGAAATGGCCGGTCGACCTGTTGGCCCACGTTTTGCCGCGTCACTTGGAGCTCATTTTTGAGATTAATCAGCGCTTCCTACAGCGGGTCGAGCTGGATTTCCCGGATCAGCCGGACCGCTTGCGCCAAGTCTCTATCATCGAAGAAGAGCCGGTGCGGCAAGTGCGCATGGCGAACTTGGCGATGGTGGGCAGCCACAAGGTTAACGGCGTATCGGCGATGCACTCCGACCTGTTGCGTACGCACGTGATGAAGGAGTTTGCCGACCTCTATCCCAGCAAGTTCACCAACGTGACCAACGGCATCACGCCCCGGCGCTGGTTGCGGCAATGCAATCCGGGCCTGGCCGACTTGATCACCGAGCGTATCGGCGATGGCTGGCTGAGGGATTTGGAACAACTGCGCGGTCTGGAGGAGTTCGCCAGCGACGCCGAGTTCCAGAAGGGCGTGCAGGCTGTTCGCCGCGAAAACAAGCGTCGCCTGGCCGAGCATATCCTGGATACCACCGGCGTAGTCGTGCATGCGAATTCGATTTTCGATGTGCAAATCAAGCGTCTACATATGTACAAGCGACAATTGTTGAACGCGATGCACATCATTTCGCAGTATCTGGCGATCAAGAACGATCCCTCGCAGCATGTCGTGCCGCGCACCTATATCTTTGCCGCCAAAGCGGCGCCGTCCTATCACTTGGCGAAAGTGGTAATCAAACTGCTCAACAACATTGCCAAGCGCGTGAACGAGGATCCTGATGTCGGCGGCCGCATTCGCGTGGTCTTTCTGCCGAATTACAATGTCACGCTGGCGGAAAAGATTATTCCGGCCACCGACGTGTCCGAGCAAATCTCGACCGCCGGATTCGAGGCTTCCGGCACCGGCAACATGAAGTTCGCCCTGAACGGCGCGCTGACGCTCGGCACGTGGGACGGCGCCAACGTAGAGATCGCCCAGCACGTCGGGGAAGAGAACATCTTCATCTTCGGGCACCGGGTCGAGGAACTCGAGCGGCTGAAACAGGAAGGCTATAATCCCTGGGATCACTACAGTCGTGACGAGCAACTCAGGGAAGTCCTGGACGCGATTCGCGGCGATCTCTTCTCGCCGGACCGGCCGGGCTTGTTCGGTGAATGCTTCGAGGAGCTGGTCCAGCGGGGCGACCACTATTTCTATCTGGCTGACTTCCGCGCCTATGTCGAAGCGCAAGAGCGCGTGGCGAAGGAATACGAGAACCAGCAAGAGTGGACGCGCAAATCGATCCTGAACACCGCCCGCATGGGCTGGTTCTCCAGCGACCGCAGCATGCGCGAGTATGCCGAGAAGATTTGGGGCGTGCGATCCTACAGCGTCGAGATGAATGGCAACGGCGACAAGCCGGAGCCGCAACTGGCCTGACACGGCGGATGAGCGGGCTGCTAGAGGCAGCCGCATTCAACGCTTTGGCGTCGGG
>SLAD01000083.1 GCA_007126995.1 Kiritimatiellia bacterium
TCGAGCTATCCAGCCGACTCTACCACCGCGTTAAACAAATGGAGTCGGCCCAAAAACGCGCGCTGGAAACCGAAAGCGAAAACGTGCAGTTGATGATCTTTGCCACCCGCATGCTTTCCGCCAAGCTCGCCGGCGCTCTGAACGGACTTGCTTATGATCGCGACTTGAGCTTCACCGCAGGCATGATCGTCGCGCAACTGAAGCGGGCACTAAACCATTTCAACGAAGCGTCCCGCCGCATGAGCATACTCAGCATTATGCAGCCCGACTGGATCGACATTCTGCGCCCGTACCAGGAGGAGCTTTTCTCCATCCGGGAGGAAATGCTGCACCTCATGGAGCGTTTTCGTCAGGCCATTCGCAGCCCAGGCCAAAACTAGGCCGCACCGCTTGACTTGTTGATCAAAAACCGCACACTGCTCGCCCGTATGCAACTCTCCATCAAACGCATCATCTTTTGGATCCTGCTGATCGGTTTCGGCGGTGTGGCCCTGTACTGGTTCTTCCATGTGCCCTATCGCCCGCAGGCTCTTTATCGGCTGGTCCCCGACAACAGCGTGTATATGAGCCATCACCGTTTGCTCGCTGAGCGCTGGGACACATTCACGGGGAATCCCCTGATCGAAACCTTCCTGGCCTCGACCGGGCTCGACATGGATGAGCTCAACGAATGGAGCGACGACGCCGATATCCGGCCGTGGCTCGACAAGCTGCTGGCGCGCGATGTCTTGATTGCGCACAGTCCCGCGCTTGGCCCGACCCGCGAGCCGGCCTGGATACTGGCTGGCTGGATTGGTGGCGAGAGCATCCGCTTGCGCTGGTTGCTTCAACGCGGTCGTTTGAGCGGCTTCCATATGGAACCGCGTCAAGGAGGCAACGTCTACTGGCTGGTCGACACCGACGATACACGACGCGAACAGTTATCGATTGCCCTCGTCGAAGGCATCCTGGTCGGCGTCTACTCCACCGATCCCCATGCTGTACGCCACGTCCTCGACGTGTATGACGGACTCACCAGCCGCTTCCCGATCGAGCACGTGCTGCGTACACCCGACGAGAATGCGGAATTGGATTTCGGCTGGGTTCGAGGGTTCGATCTGGACGGTGGCGAGGCCTATTACAACTTCGCGCTATCACAGGCCGACACCGTCGGCTTGGCCGGGCATGTCAGCACGCACGCGTCCGGCGACTGGCCCCGCATCGGCGCGCCGGACATCGAGATCCCTTCGCGTATTTTGGGGGGACTACCCTTCCTGATGCTGGGATCGGATCCCGACGCGCTATATACGTTTATGCAAAATCGCCTGCCGGTCTATGGCAGCCAAATGCTGCAAGGACTTTATCAGACCGAGCCCGCCGGGCCGGTCTTGGCGGCCGTCACGGGCGGCGACTTCGCCGGCTCGCTGTTTGGTATTTCCGTCCCTTCCATCACCTTGGCCTGGCCGATTACCGATCACGCCGAGACGTTCGCGCGCGTTCAACAACTGCTGGACCAACTGAACGCGCAGTGGCGCTGGGGTTTGGTGGCCGCGCAACGTGAGGTCGAGGGCCTGCCGCTCTTTATTATCGAGAGCACCACCAACACCGCCTACGCCCGCTTCCGCGCCCGTGAACAAATTGCCTACACCATCATCGATGACTGGTTCGTCATCAGCACGCACTCGCGTCCCCTCATCCGCCTGGTTGGCCGCTATCATCGCCCCGAGGCCCTGATTGAAGCGGATGACGGTGGTTGGCAGCCCGGCTTGAAAACCGGCGATGCCGCAGCGCACGCGTATTGGGATATCCGGGCCGGCGCCTCAACGTTGCGCATGGCCATTTCGGCGTATTCAATGAAATTAATGTTTGAGGATGCACGCGGCACCCGCGAGCAACGCGAGCGCTTGAGCACCATGCGTGGCTGGCTGGACCTGATGGAAAATCTCGGCCCGATGCGCGTCTGGCTGGATCAGCAAGAGGGATATCGCACCCTGCGCTTTTCGCTTGGGGACCCAGGAGAATCATCATGAGCTTGGAACAAATCAAAGCCGCCGGCCCCGTAAAGGGCGGCGTGACCCTGTTTGCGGCCGGTTTTGGGCTTGGCTATAGCCCCTTCGCCTCCGGCACCGTCGGCTCCATCTGGGGCGTCGTCATCGTGCTCGGCCTGTACGCGCTCGACCTTTCGCTCGCCGCGTACATCGCCGCTTGCGTTGCCCTTACCCTTATCGCTATTCCCGTCTGCGACGTGGCCGAGAGCGTATACAAGAAGAAGGACGACGGGCGCGTCGTGGCGGACGAATTCCTCACCTTCCCGATCTGCCTCGCGGGCCTGCTGCCCATGATCGGCGAATACTGGTGGCTGCTGCCGATGGCGTTTTGCAGCAATCGTTTTTTTGACATCCTCAAACTTCCACCCGCGCGCCAGTTCGAGAAGATTCCCGGCGGTGCCGGCATTACGCTGGACGATGCCGCCGCCAGCTTCTACAGCCTGATCGCCAATTGGGCCGCCTTCTGGTTTCTGACCAACGTGCTGGGTTGGTAAAAGGCAAATCACTTGCCAAGCCCGAATACGCGTAGTATATAGGCCCATTACAACGTGCGGTGGGTGTAGCTCAGCTGGTTAGAGCGTCAGGTTGTGGTCCTGAATGTCGCGGGTTCGAGTCCCGTCACTCACCCCATCTTTCCCTTCATGAAGTCACGGTGAATGCGGCTTGGCGGCGTTGCCGGTAATGACGCCACATCTGGATGAACTGGAGCGCATCGCGTACCGGACGAATGTGGCTGTGATTATCGGGATGATAGACCACCGGCACGCGCACGGAATCGATCCGGAAGCCTCGGTCCGCCAAATGCAGCAGCACCTCCGACTCCGCCGCAAAACGGTGCGACTCAACATTCAGAAACGGCAACACCTCGCGATGAAACATGCGAAAGCCGCACTGCGTGTCCGGCACATACTGCTTTATGGCGTGGCTGATCAGGCGACTCATGATGCGATTCGTCCAGCGTCGCAGGAACGGCATCTGCCGCAACTCGACCATCCGGTTACCCAATAGCACCGGGATGCCAGTGCGCCGGTGGGCCTCGAGAAAATCGGGGATCTGTTCGGCCCGGTGCTGGCCATCCGCGTCCATTGTCAATACGAGATCGAAGCCGTCCATCTGGGCGCGTGCAATGCCTGCTTGCAGGGCGGCCCCCTTGCCCGTGTTCGTTTCCTGCCGAATCACGAAGGCACCTGCCTGCTCCGCCAGCAGGGCCGTGTCATCGCGCGAGCCGTCATCCACCACGATGACTTGATCGACATGCGGCAAAGCTGAACGCACCACCTCCGCAATCGTGGCCGCCGCATCGAAGGCGGGGACGACAACGCAACAGCGCGCTGCACTGGGGGACAGCTGATTCATGACACGATCTCAATGTAACCAAACAACCCATCGCTGTCCATTCGACACACCACGCGTCATCCCAAACTTTGCTCACCTGCGGGACAAGCCCGCAGGGGTCGCCAGGCAATTGTCGGGGTAAGCCCGCAGGGGTCACGAGAAAACGCCCCCGGCGTGTCGAGTCGCGCGGCAAAACGCCCCCGGCGACCTTGTGTCGCCGGAGCGAAAGTTTTATCTTCGGCGCATGCGCTACAGCGTCCACAACATCAAGCCGGTGCACTCACTCCACTATACCTGGACCGGCTGGCCACTCCTTGGCGCCTCCTTCCCTGAACCGCCCCCGCTCGACGATCTGGCAACCGTCTGGCAATCCGATGGCTTCACCATCACGCATCACACCTTCAAGCCGGACTCCCTGCAACTCGCTTTCGAGGCCCAGCCGCATGTCGCCCCCACCTTCTTCGCACAGCGCGTCAAAGGTCGACTCCAGCACGCGTATCGCAAAGCGGGCACAGCGGTTTCGTTCAGCCGCAAAATGGCCATGCGCGCGGTTGGCAACAACCTCAGCGAGGTTGTGAAGAAGTACGTCCGCAATCAGTTGCGTCACATCGACCTGGCAGACCCCAAATATCTCGCCACGCTGGCCCAAGTGGCCTACGAGGATGCATCGGTGGATTTGGCCGAGCCCGCCGAGACCGGCAGCGGACGCTATTGGTACAACCTGCATTTGGTGCTGGTGACAGCTGATCGTTATCGCATGGGTGGCGCGGATTTCCTAAGACAACTCCGCGAGGCCGCAGTAGAGAACCTCCAAGAGGCGGGCTGCTCGGTGCGAGCGGTAGCCGTCATGCCGGACCACATTCACGTGGCGTTACGGGGACATCCTGATAAGTCGCCGATCGAGCTTGGGATGTCACTCCAGAATGCCACGGCCGTAGTGAAAGGTTTGCGACTTTGGCAGGAGGAGTTTTATGTCGGAAGCTTTAGTGAGTACGACCTCAAGGCGCTGCGCTGAATCCGCATAAACTTTGCTCACCTGCGGGACAAGCCCGCAGGGGTCGCATCGCCCCGCGAACTTTCGGGGCGCGAAGCAAAACGCCCCCGGCGACCTTGTGTCGCCGGAGCGAAAGTTTACGACTGCGGCTTGCACTCGCGTAGTCGTCGGATGATTTCCCGGAAATCCTCCGGCAACGGCGCGGTGAACTCCAGTGCCGCCCCGCTGACGGGATGCTGCAGCGCCAGGCCGCGCGCGTGCAGCAGTTGGCGCGGCACCTCGGTGCCGTCGGCGAGTTTCCGCGCGCGCCCGTATTCCCTATCTCCCAAAATGGGATGCCCCAAATGCGCCATGTGCACGCGGATTTGGTGTGTCCGGCCGGTTTCAATCAACACATTCAGCAGCGTCGCCTCGCCCAACGACTCGATCGTCTCATACTGGCTGCGCGCGCTACGACCATGCTCCACGCGGGCGCTCATGCGCTTGCGGTGATGCGGATCGCGCCCAATCAAGGTCTCGATCTGGCCGGATTCCGGCTCCACCACGCCGCGCACCAAGGCCCAGTAGCGCTTGGTCACACGGCGCTCTTTAAAGTCGCGACTTAGCCCCGCCATCGCCGCCTCGGTCTTGGCCACCACCATCAGGCCACTGGTGTCCTTGTCCAAACGATGCACAATACCGGGCCGCAACTCACCGCCAATCCCGGCCAAGTCATCACAGTGGTGAAGCAGCGCATTCACCAGTGTGCCGCCCTCGTGCCCTGCTGCCGGATGAACGACCAAGCCGGCGGGCTTGTTCAGCACCAAAATATCGCGATCCTCGAACAGAATATCCAGCGGGATCGCTTCCGGCGCCAAAGCCACCTTCTTCGCGGGCGGAGGGCGAACAACAACGAGATCGTCCGGCTTGAGCGATGCGTTGGGTTTGACCGCCTCGCCATTCACGGACACGTAGGCGTCCTTGATCCACTGCTGAATGCGCGAGCGGGAAACTTCGTCGAGCTGGCGACTCAACCAAACGTCTAGACGCTCACCGGAGTCCAGCTCGGATACTCTATATTCCGCATCCATGACTTCGTACAGAGTGGCGTTGTTTCGGCAGGAAGATCCAGAAGACTGCACCGAAGGCGATAAAGATAAGACTTAGTTCCTGAGCCGCGTTGAGCCACAGGCCCGTCAAGCGCTCGTCCCCGCGCAAGAATTCCAGTCCGAACCGGGTCGCCGGATAAAGCATCATATACATCGCGAACACGCGCCCCTGTCGATGCCGCCGCAGCATCACTTGCAGGAGAACCACGTAGATGGCGAGATTGAGCGTGGTCTCGAGCAGCGGCACCGGATACCGCCAATCGCTCCCCAGTCGTACGGCCCACCATCCATCATGTACCGCGCCGTAGCAGCAACCGTTCATAAAGCAACCGATGCGGCCGATCGCATGGCCCAGCGGAACACCGGTAATGCCGTAATCGGCCATCAAGCGCAACGGCAAGCGGCGGATCGCCGCGAGCAGCAAGGCCGCCAGCGACGCCCCCATAAACCCGCCGTAATAAATCATGCCGCCGCGATTAATCTGAAGAATTAGGCCGGGATCTTCGCTGAACACGTTCCAGTTCGCCAGCACGAAAGCCGTGCGGGCACCGACCACGCCCCCCACAATCACCCAGACACACAACTCAACTCCAAGACCGCGCGGCAGCCCCAAGCGAGAACCCAGCCAGGTCCAATGAATGGCGGCAGCCAGAAAACCACCGGCGAAGAGCACGCCGTACCAGTGTATCGTGATCAGACTGGATTCAAAGAGGATCGGCTGCACGAGAGTCCAAAGAGAAGGCTAGCCCGGAAACACGTCATGGCGTACCGGGACCGCCTGCGTTGTTGTTCTCGCCACTATTACCATTTATTTCAACAGTAATATTATTGTTGTTGTCGTTATCGCTGTCGTTGTTGTTGCTGTCGTTATCGTTGTCGTTGTCGTTCCCATTTATGGGCTCCGGTTGCTGGCCACTGATCGAGGCCGTTCCCGAAACGGTCGAGAACAAGGAGGGTTCCGCCCAGGTACCCGTCATAGTCCCGGTATCACCGGAAACCCGGAACGTACCCGAAATGATGCCTTCGGCACCGGTCGAGGTCAGCCCCGACAGCGTGAAAGAGGCAGAGCGATCACCGCCAGCGCCCTCCACACTGCCAATGTTGCCGCGAAACATCAGCCCGTTGTTGTCGATCGCCTGCAAGCGGCTACCATCCTGGATCACGTTGAGGTCCCGAATGGGAGCCCCTGTATTGCTTCGCACCAGGTTTTCACCGTTGGGGCCTCGATAAACGCCCGCGACATTGATGCCGACGTTTCGTGAGACGGAGTCCGAAGAGCTAATGCGGCAGCCCGTGCTGACGCCAAAAATGATGCCGGTTAAGAGCAGCATCAAACTGAGGGATTTAAAGTGTCGCATGATCATCCAAACCTTACTGTAAACGTGACAGGTCTCTACCATGCACCGGAATGGATGAATTGTAAATCGCAAGAATTGCTTTTAACCCGCCCCCCTCACTTCACTTGTTTTTCACCTAATGAAGCAGTACGCTGGCTGCCGCATGAAGCTGGTCGACAAATATATCCTCAAGAATGTGCTCACGCCGCTGACCTATTGTCTACTGGCGTTCTTGATGCTGTTTGTCATTTTCGACCTGTTCAGCAACCTCTCCGACTTCATCGAGGCCGGCACCCCGCTGCCTCAGGTCCTGCGCTTCTACATCTACCTGTTGCCCTCGATCCTGATCTTCATCGTCCCGATCTCTCTGTTATTGGCGGTCCTCTACGGCCTGTCCTCGCTGACGCGCAGCAACGAATTAACGGCCATGCGCGCCAGCGGCATCAGCCTCTACCGCTTGATGATACCCATCATCGGCATTGGGCTCTGCGCCACGCTGATCGTCGGCGCCGTCAACGAAACGCTCGCCCCCTGGTCCGCTTACTGGACGGACCAGTTTGTCCGGGCCGAAACCTATGACGGCGAAGTCTCCTTCTTTGTGACCCAAAATCTGCCCTACAAGAATCCCCGCGAACGGCGCGACTGGATTATCGGCGAATTTGACCGCGAGACCTATGACATGCTTCGCATCGAGGTCTACCAGGAGCATGAGGGCGGGGCGGGGAGTCAACGCTTGATTGCCCGGAAAGGCCAGTGGGATGGCAGTCAGTGGTGGTTTTTCGATGTCACCACACAGGAGCTGGACCCGCGCGGTTATCCTATGGGCGCGCCGCGTACGGTCTCTATGATGATGATGGATCAACTCAACGAGCAGCCGCGGGATTTCATCAATGTCACCAAGGATCCCGAATTCCTCTCCTCACGCGAACTGATTGCCTTTCTGCGGGCGCACCAACACATTTCCGAGGAAGCCTTGGCGCGGCACGCCGTGGACCTGCATTATCGGCTCGCCATGCCGTGGACTTGTCTCATCGTCACCCTGCTCGGCTTGCCGATGGGGGCCCATACCGGTCGCAAAGGCGCCTTGCGTGGGATTATCATGGCGCTCGTGCTCTTCTTCTCCTTTTACGTCTTCATCAATTTAGGCATGGCGCTGGGGAAAAAACAGATGATTGACCCTTGGTTATCCGTTTGGACGCCAAACCTGATCTTCCTGGTGATCGGTGTTGTGATGGTTCGGCACATGCGATAATGAAGCAGGCATTTGACTTTGCCAAAAGCTGGACGTAGTTTTGTGACAGCGTGCCCGAAGGGTGAAAGTGAAGATGGTAGGTAGCAAGGAATGACGGCGTGATATCGAAAGTAGACTCTCCCGGATCGATCGAATTTGTTCCAGAAAGCGAGGTACTCGTCTATTGCGATGACGACGAGGCCATGGAACAACCGGATACGTTCCAGTTTTGCCCCCTCGGCGTACAGCTTTACACCTGTAAACCCATAAAAGAATGCCAACTGATCGACTTTACACTCGATCTTCCCGCCGAGAACGGCGACTTCGACCAAGTCGCCTGCACCGGCCTGGTGGCGCAATGCTGCGCGGAAAACGGCACCAAGAACCGCTACCGTGTCTGGGTCAAATTCCTCGACCTCGCCCCCGAAATGGCCGAACGCATTCGTCACATCACTACCAGCAAACGTTTCACCTGTCCCTTCTGCCTCAGTTTCTAGCGATCCCGCATGGCGGATTACTACCCGCGACTGGGAATCCGTCCCGATTGCACATTTGACGAACTCAAGCGCGCCTACTATCAAAAGGCCAAGGCCACCCATCCA
>SLAD01000245.1 GCA_007126995.1 Kiritimatiellia bacterium
CCCGTTAGGCCGTGGACGGTCACGGTGAGATAATCGGTGGTACTCCACCGACTAACGTCGGTGGCTACGGGATGAGAGTGTGCGAGATGCGACGTATGTGCATCACATCTTTGTCGCGAGCCTTGTCGGAAACTTTGTCGACAAAGCTCGCGACGAAGCTTGCGACAAAGCCTGTGTGGGAGGCAAGGGCGTGCGTTAGGAGCGATATGACGATGTGGACAATCACCTATCATAATTGTCGGGTTTTACGCCGCCTCGCACTCCCTGTGCTCGCGGCCTTCTTATTCCACGCTGTCCTCCGCGATGCAGCGGCGGAACCGGGAGCGGCACCCATTGATGAGTCATTGATTGCCGCGACGCTGCACGTCAGCCCCAGCGGGGACGATATCACCGGAAACGGCACGGCCGGAGCACCCTTTGCCAGTATCAGTCACGGGCTGAACGTCGCGCAAAACAATTACAACCAGCAAAATGTGGGCGTGCGTGTGCTGGTTCAGCCCGGCACCTATCGCGAAGGCAATCCCGGTGACACGTGGGCCGTGATCTTTCCCTCTCCAACCACCTCCGCCCCGGTCGTGCTGGAAGGCGCGGGCTGGGATCCCGATGCACCGGCCAATACGGGGGATGTGATTTTGAGCGGTTCGCGGGTGTGGGAGAATTGGGCTGCAACTGGTGACGGCACCTGGAGTAAGGACTGGCCCTACGCGTGGGGGGCATCGCCGCTCAGCGGTTCCAATCCGCCCGCCGCCGAACCCTTCCGCCGATACGAAATGATCCACGTGGACGGCGAGACCTACTACCAAATTGCCGGGCCGGACGATAGCGTCGCGCTCTCCAAACTCACCGCCACGGAAGGCGCCTTTTGGGTCGATGAGGGGGAGGGGATCATCACGATCCGGCCCCCGGCGGCCGTTAGCGACCTCAATGAGCACCTCGTCGAAGTCACCACCCAACGTAAATTGCTGTATCACTTCCGTCCGTCCTCCGCCACCAGCGACACCTTCATCGTCATCCGCAACATCGTATTTCAGCATGCCGCGCCGGGCCTGATGGAGTCCGCCGTGCACATTCAAAACGGGCGTAACGTGCTGATTGAGGATTGTGTGGTGCGCAACAACAAGCATACCGGAATCAGCATGGACATGCGCGCGCCCTATACCGTGCGCCGCCTGGTGGCGACCGGCAACGGCGAAGCGGGCGCAGGCGGACGGGGACGCGGCGCCCTCTGGGAGGACTGCGATTTTTCCCACAACGCGCGGCAGGCCCAGATCAGCGGCTACTATTCCTGGTCGGTCTGCGGGATCAAGCTGGGCGACGCGCAAAACACGGTCATTCGTCGCTCCCGCGCCTCGCACAACGCCGGCTTCGGTTTCTGGTGGGACACGGCATGTTTTCGCAGCGCACTGGTCGATTCCGTTGCCACCCACAACTTCGCCTCGGGCGTGTTCATTGAGTTCAATAGCAACGCCAACACTGTCTCGCCACCGCTGGGCGAGGATATCAGTGTCCTCGTGCAGAATACGGTGCTGGCCCATAACCGTCGTCCGCCCGTGGGCGTCTACATGGGCCGGGGCGCGGCGCTTTCAGAGAATGAGAACGCCGTTTTTGACCACGTCATTTTCTATGACAACGACGTTCAGCTCGGCATCCTGGAAAACAATCGGGGTCCCCAAGGCCGCACGATCATTCGTCACTCCGTGGTTGCGGCGACCCTCTCCAATCAACTCCTCTACGCCAACGCCTACGGCACCATCATGTGGCGGCAATTCTTCGACACATTGGACGGCGAATCCAACGACAACCATTACTTCCACCCGGACACGGTCGCGTTCCCGAACCGCAACCAAGTGGTCAATCAAGACTTGTCCGGTTGGCGCAATCAACATCTCAACAACAGCTTCAACCTTTCTGCGGATCGCGCGGTCGATTCGCGTTCAACCTTCGACACGACCGGCTATACCGGCCAGCCCTTGGTCAGCATTCAAACTGTTGATACCTACGTCGCGAACGACAGCGGCACGGGCTCCTTCACGGTCTCACGGGCAGCCGCTGATCTCTCCGAACCGCTTACCGTTCATTTCACCGTACACACAGGACCGGGATACGCCACACCGGGCGAGGCGTACGCGCCGATCGGCACGAGCGTGACCATCCCTGCAGGGGCCCATCATGCCCTGATTGTGATAGATCCCGGGTCCTACCAACTTGAAGAAGCCGAGGAGATCGTCCGCATCGAGCTCGCGTCCCATGCCCATTATGTGCTGGGACGCGATGCCGCGCAGCTCGTCCTCGTTGACCCGGAAATGACCGTTCTCCCTAATGTCTCCGTCATCGCAACGAGCCCCGTCGCTTTTGAGCAAGGCGAGATTCCCGGTGTGTTCACCCTTAGCCGCACCGGTAGCCCGACCGATCCGCTCGACGTATTCTACGCGCTGTCCGGCACGGCGACGCCGGGACTGGATTACATTGAGCCGTCCGGCATCGCTACCTTTCCCGCCGGTTCCAGCCACACCACCGTGGTGATCACGCCGATAGACGACGATGTGCCCGAGTTGGATGAGACGGTGATCCTTACGCTGCTACCCGATGAGACGTATCACGTCGGTCGACCGGACTTTCCGGATTCCGCCATCATAACGATTCGCGACAACGATGCCGTCCCCTCCGCGCCGATCCAGGTCGAAGTCGGGGCCGATGGCACGACGACCTACGCCTACACGCTTCACAATCCTGCCGCCTCCGCGCAGACCTTCACACTCACACTGCCCGCCTTCGCAGACTACACCATCGAGACCTCCAACGACCCCGATGGCCCGGTATACGATTGGCAGGATATTTCCGCGACCGGCACGCGGATTACCGACCTTGACGGAGCCGTTGACCGGTGGACATTCAGCTCCATTCCCTTTGGTTTTGTGTTCCCCTTTTATCCGGATGCCGGCGGAGGTCTCTTTACCGGTGGTTATATCTCCAACAACGGCATCCTCTCGCTTGTCTCGTCGCGTCCAACCACGATGTCGTATGAAAATCAACCCTTGCCGAACCTGGCCACCGCGAGCCACAGCTTCTTGCCGCCCAACTCGATCTGTTTTTTCTGGGACGACTTGATGATGCGCGACTCTGGTTTCAACGAGGCCGGCTCGGTCCACTACCAGTCGTTTGACCGCTCGGGTGACGGATCCTACGACACCTTTGTCGTTCAGTTTACCGACGTGCGCCATTTCAGTGATCGCAACGAGCACATCACAGCGCAGGCGATTCTTCGCCCGACGGGCGAAATTCTTTTCCAATACCTAACCGTTACCTTCGATCAGGCCCGGCTGGGCTCGACCATCGGCATTCAGGACGGTAACCCGGACACGCCGAACGCCACTCAGGTTGCATACAACTCCAACTTCGTGACCGACGGCTTGGCCGTTCGCCTGGTTCCGCCCGTGCGCTGGCTGCAAACCTTGGACACCACGATCACCGTGCCCGCCGGCGCCAGCGCCACGATTCATTTCACCTTCGATGCCACCGGCTTCCCCGTCGGCGCTTTTCGCGGCGCGCCCATTCACATTGCGTCGAATCTAAGCACGCAACCCTCCGTCTCCATGCAAGCGCAGATGACCGTCGTCGAACCATTGGAGGAACCTCCGCCTCCGGTCGAGACCATGGCCGCGTTCCGGGCCGGCGTGGATGGATATAGTCATGTCGGAGCCACCATTCGTAGCGCGCTGCCGGATTCCAACTTCGGCGCTAATCACCAGGTCATTGTCGGCCTTGTCAACGGCAATGACCGGATGCGCGGGGTGCTCTCGTTCCCGCTCACCGGAATCCCGGCGGATTCAGTGGTGAAAGATGTTTCGCTGATCCTCACCACCGCCGAGCAAGGGGGGCTGAATACGCTGGGTACCGTCGAACTCCGGTCATTATCGGCCACACCGGTGGAGTCCGAGGTGACTTGGAATCACCGCGAGGCCTCCCAACCCTGGTCGACACCGGGCGGGGATTATCTCTCGCCGCTGCTTTCCTCGCTGGTCCCGTTCGATGCGACGGAGACCCTCACCCCGCGCACTTTTACGAGCACGCCGGCCTTTATCGATGCGGTGCAGGATGCGCTGGATAACGACGCGCCGCTCAACCTGCTTGTTTTGTCGCCGGACTCGGAAGCGCAGACGGATAACCAATTTGCCCGGTTTGCGTCCGACGATGAAACCAGCGTTGAGCTTCGCCCGCAATTGCGCGTGACGTACCGTGCCTTGGCCAGTTACTCCGCTTTTGAGCAATGGCTATTCGCCGAAGGCCTGCCCATATCCGCGGACCCCGCGACCGTGCTGTACGAGGGTGGGCCGTCGCTGGCACAGGCGTATGCCTTCGATATTCCGCTCGACGAGGTCGGGAGCGAACAAATGCCGCGCGCCGATCTGTCTGTGCCCGATGTGTTCGCGCTGAGCTTTTTCCGGGCGCGCAGTGAACTTGTGTACGAAGTGAGCGCATCGCCCGATCTGCAAACGTGGACCGTGATCGCCACGGATCCCGGCGAAGTCGGCGAATGGGTCACCGTTCCCGATCCGGTCCCGATGCATTCGCAGCACAAGCGGTTTCTGGGACTGGTTGTATTCGACCCGCCGTGAGTAAACGTATAGTCGCCGTCGTTTGACCAGTTTCCAGTACGTTTCGGTCCATTCTCCGAGGACGCGACGGAGCACGTCCCTCCGGAATGCTACTGCAGTAACTGGTTTTGCTTAGCGTGTGCCGGAGGGGCAACCTCTGTGTTGCCCTGAGAATGTATCGAAAAGTTATAGCAACTGGTATTAGGCGGTATACTGTTCCCTTCTTTGCACCTAATAGGTGCAGATTAGGGCAAAAGATTAAGGCGAAAGATTAAGGAATAGCGTTTTCCCCCCTTGTCTTTCGCCTTAATCTTTCGTCCTTATCTCTGGTTGCGGAAACATGGCGGGAAGGAAAAGAGGGGGAGAAGCTCGAATCCAGATCAATCCGATACAGACATGATGCAAACAAGACGCCTCACCCCACCGGGATCGGTGGGGCAAGACGTCTTTGCCAAACGGAGTTACTCGACCACTAAGATCAGGCGATAGAACCGCATCGCGTCCACCGGATTGTCATCCTCCACGGTGAGCAGGGTCATGCCGTCGCCTGTTGCGGTTGCTCCATCCACCGGCTCCCAGCCCTCCGGATCGGTCAAGTCCGTCGTGTACTCCAGTCCGTACGTGACGCCGTCCTCGCCGACAAAGCGCACGAAAACCGGTTCACCTGCTTCCGCCACAAACTGCTGTACGGGCACCGGATTCGGTTCGGGTTCGTCGGAGATGACCACCACTTCCAAGCTGTTTTCCTCGAAGTATGCGGATTTCCCTCCACCGATGCTGACGGCATTCTCTACCCCGACATCGTTAACGTTGGCCATGTCTACATCGCCGTCGATCAGCGTGTAGGTTCCCGTGTCAACGGTTCCATCCAAGCCGACCACATTCTCGATGCTCAGCCCACCGAACGTAGCTTCGCCGGTGACCTCCAATGCGGCCAACGAGAATTGAATTTGAGCGCCGGCTTCAAGGTGCAAGTCACCATCGATTTCGCCGCTGCCTTCCGTTCCGATCGTTGCTCCCTCATCCACCGTCACGTCACCGGTGATGGTCTGATTGATCAACAACGTTCCGTCGATCACGACCAAGCCGCCGTTAAAGGTCTTGGTGCCCCCGGTAAATGCGACCGTCCCGCTGGGTTCGAACTCCCTTAACTCGTTACCCGTTGTCAGCCCTATTTCATTAATGTCCGTGTAGGTCGTCATGGAATACGGGCTATTGATCGCCACCACCTTGTCGGCTGCCGCTACCAGATTTGCGCCGAATTCCGTCCGACCCGTCTCCGAAAACAGATTCAGCCGATGATCGCCAGCCCGCACGAATGCAATATTCGCGGAATAGAGCGCCGTTCCCTCTTGCCGTCCGCCAATGTAGGTCTGGTTGACGGCGTCAGCGGCGCTGGAGCCCCCCGTCGCCGCATTTTCGATGTTGATGATGCGGTTGAAATTGACACCGTCCACGCCCAGGGCCAGTACGGTTGACTGCGCGCCTGCGCTGTTGGAGTTCAAGTGATAGACGCTCTCGGTTGCCACGCTATTGGTGCCGGCAATCACAAAGGCCCCGTGATCAAAGGTGATCCGTGTGGAAAGCGCCTGATAATTCGACCAGTCGCCGCTGAATTCCAACGTCGCCGCGCCGAATGGACGCGAGCCATCGGTGACATCGCGCCCGCGGGCCAGCGTCCAACCATGACCTCCAGCACCATCGGGCAGTTCCGCCGTCGAGAAATCGCCCGTGTACCGGGTGGTGGTGGGATCAGCTACTCCCAATCCACCAGCGTGCCTGATTTGGAATTGATTGCTGCCGAACTCTCCGTCGCGGGTCACCGCGTTGACAAAATCGTTCGCATAGGTCATTCGGGCTGTCGATATTTGATTCACCACGAAGGCACCGCCGGAAGTATTCAACAACCCTGTTCCCGCCTGAAAGGCCCCCGTACCCGCGAGCGGTTTGTATTCGGTTCCCGTACCCGGGTTTCCATACTGCACAATCAAGGAGGCGCCGTTGGCCGCTGTTACGCCCCCGGAAAACGTGATCTCGCGGGTGCCCAAGTTTGCAAAACTCCCCAGTCTAAGAGAGCGCGTTAGAAACATGCTGCCCGTACCGGTAAGAGCTGTATTGTCCTGGATAAGCTGCTGACCGTCGGTCGCTTCGTTGCGAAACTCGCCGGTCCAGCTCAGTTCACCACCGCCGGTGCCGGCAAACGTGTACGCTTGATTCCCCTGGATTGTCAGGTTGGCGAATTCGCGGGTCGTCGTGCCATACTCCACCGTGCCTGCCCCGGTGTTGCCAAAAATAAGTGAGGCCGATCCATCATTGGGCGGCACCTCGTTGCCTGCCCAGTTTTCAGGCGTATCCCACGAGTTGTCATCCACCGCCGCGCCACTCCACGTATACGTATTCCCGAGGGCGACCCCCGCGGAAAGAACGATCAGTCCAAACATACAAGCTAGCTTCTTCATCATGTACTCCTTATTGTTTCTGTTCCTCTCACTCTAACGGCTCAACAGTCACCTGATCGAAATCGGCTTCGCCGGTCCACCCGATCCCTTGAAAGGCAACGCGAATACCTGTCGCGTTCTGCGGTTTCTCCAGCACGGTTTCCAATGTCACCCAACTCTCCGAATCCGACTGCAATAAAAGCCAACGGCCGGGTCCAATCGGCGTCTCCTCGCCGTCAGCCAACACCCAGGAATAGGTCAGGCCGGGCCACTGCCACCAGTCATCGCCGGACGCGAGCTCGCGCCCGCGGGCACGAAGACTAACGTACACGGATTCCACGCTGGATGGTAATGCGATAGTTTGATGCCCGTATTCCCCGGCTTGGGTTTCCTTGCGCGTAAAGCGCAGGAAATGTTGATCGGGCACCACGGTCACGGTGGATTGGATACGCTGCAAATAGCACGGATGCGAAAAGCCGGTCCAATCGGCGGGCAATCCGCCTTCGTACTGTTCGGTGAAGTCTCCGTTCTTCAACAGGTTCACGGATTCGAATCCCTGGGCCTGTTGCGACAGCACACACGTAGCCGCGATGAGCGCGGCGCTTAGCAGCATGGATTTCTTCATCGTCGTCTTCCTTCCTGTAGGAGGGCGGTAAGTGCATTGGCCGGTTCATTCAGCGAAACAAAGATCGATTGGTCGCGCACGGCGGTTCCCGGGGGCAGGATGTTGGCGAACAGGTCCCGGGCAACGAGTCCATCCTGCGTCTCGGGCAGCGGGAATACACCGTGACCGATGCGTGGGCAAATGACGGCGACCGAGCGGCGCTCATTACCGAACACATAGGCATACACGCCTTCTTTCAGCCGCAGCATCCTTTCAAAACGAAGCCCCTCGATATGCCAAGCCAACGTGGCGCGCCCGGCTGCGGAAGGATGCAGCGATCCGTCCGAGTTGACCAGGCTCCGGTAGGAACCGGGCGAGCCCTGTACGTCCAAGTCGCCCATCGAATAAAGAAAGATCTTGTCCACGCCGTTCGCCAGCATGGCCACATCGTAGCGCAACACGCTTTCCACCAAGCGCAGGGTGTCTTCCGCGTTGCGGTAGGGAAGCACGCGATGATAGAGGCCGTGCCGCACCTGTCCGCCAACGGTTGAAGAGCCTTCGCTCATCCATACGGGCAGTGCGGTGCGTTCGGGCACCAGCGGATTGGGGCCGAGTGCAGTACGCACCGCCCGGGTGACGTCGTCATCGGGAAATCCACTGAGGTCGGCCGTGTAGTGGTGGAAGCTGGCGATGTCGGCGCTGTTTTCCGCGCCTTTCGCCATCACCCCCGCCGTCCATTCCGGGCCACTGAACACCCCTTCCGGGCCGGGCCTGGATTCCGAGGTGGAGGTGGTATTGAATCCAAGCACAAGGATGGCGGGATCGATGGATTTCACGACCTCGTAGGCGGCTTCTTGCAGGGCCACATAGTCACGCTGGGGATTCTCGCTGGTGGCAATTCTCGGGCGGCCTTCGACCTCGACATAATGCGTACCGAACCAGCGGACTTGCCATGGCTCGTTCCAGA
>SLAD01000130.1 GCA_007126995.1 Kiritimatiellia bacterium
AACCACGCCACCAACAAACTGAACGCCCAACCGAGAATGCGCTTCATGACCGCACCTCCCGTTGCGCACGATGTTGCAGAAAGGTGATGAAGGCCACCAACAAGAGAAAGAAGATCGCTCCCGCACTGGCTAGCCCTAGATCACGATTCAAGAACGTCGTTTCGTACAAATATTGAATGACCGATACCGTGCGATCCTGTGGGCCGCCCCGGGTCATCAGGTACGGTTGGACGAACAACCGAAACGCCAAAATGGTCGTGGTGATCCACACAAACAGCAAACTATTCCGCATGCTCGGAATGATCACGTACCAGAGCCGCTGCGCGCCGTTAGCGCCATCAATCCGGGCCGCCTCCAGTTGATCCCGTGACAACTGCTGCAGGCCGGCAAGAAAGATCATCATCTGAAACCCGACCCCTTGCCAAACCGACATGGCGGCGATAGCCGGCAGCGCCAAAAGGGGATTTTGCAGCCAGTCCTGTGCCGGTAATCCCAGGGCCAGTAGCGCGGCATTGATTAAGCCGGCTTCATTGCCATCCAGCGGCTGGTACAAGAGCGTCCACAGGATCGCAAGCACCGGCATCGAGACCACCACCGGAACGAAGAAGGCCGTGCGCAGCCAACGCCAATACGGTTCAGGGCGATTGACCCAGAGTGCCAGAAAGAAGGCCAGCACCGATTGCAATGGCACCACCATGAGGGCAAACAAGGCGGTGTTGAGAAAAGCCTGTCGAAACCGGGGATCGGACAAAAGATAGGAATAATGCGCGCCGCGATTCCATTCGGCATTTTGCGGCGCCAATAGATTGGCGTCGGTGAAGCTCCAAACGACCGAGCGCACCAGGGGCCAGGCCACGAAGGTGCCCAGCACCAGCAGGGCCGGTAACAAGAGCAACCATGCTTCCCAGCTACGGCGATTCATGATCGAATGGTTTTTCCGTTAACGGTCCGCCAACCGTTGGACCGCCGCTGCGGCTTGATCCAAACGTTCCTGAACATCGGCGCCTTGCGCGATATCGCGCAACGCCGCCGCGAAATGCTGCGTCAAATTCGGGTAGAGCGGCGTTTGGGGACGGGGACGCCCATGGGATTCCAGCAATTCACGAAACAGCCGGAACGGTTCCTCCTCGTATTGGGGAAACAGTTCAAAAGCCGATTGGCGTGACGGTACCGCCCCACCCGCACTGACCAGCGGCAGAATGCCCGTCTCCGGATCGGTTATCCAGCGTACCCACAACGCGGCCGTGTCGGGCTTGGCGGTGGTTGAGGCGATGGCCCAACTCCAACTACCGCAGGCTGCCGCCGCGTACTCGCCGATTTGCGGCAATGGCATGACGCCCAGGCGTTGCCCCTTGGCTTCCAAATGAGATCGGGCCATCCAATGACCATTCCAATCCATCGCCGATTCTCCCGCGCCAAAGGGATTCGGGTTTCTGGGACTGCGCGAGGCGAAGCCTTCATCAAAAAGCGCTTGCCAGGCGGATAACGTACGAACATTTTCGGCAGAGTTGAGTACTTCGTTGATGCGGTTTCCCTCCACATCGATCAAATCCCCGCCGCCCGACCAGATCAGTGGACTAAAGGCGTAGGTATACCACTCGTCCGCCGTGATATCCATATGCAGGCTGACCGGCAAAATGCCATGGTCCTTTAACTGCTGACACGCGGCCAGAAAGGTCTCCCAATCCCACGCCTCACCAAAGGGCGGCGGCTCAATCCCCGCCTCTTCGAAAATGACGCGATCATAGTAGAGCACGAGGGCGGAATCGAATGCGCCCAACGTATAGAGTTGTCCGTCGATCGAGCCTTGTTCGATGATGGTGTCGAGAAAATCGTCCAGTTCCTCGTCCGAGAAGTACTCGGCGAGCGGCAGCAATAAGCCGCCATCCACAAACTGGGCAACCGTCGGTCCGTCTACGCCGAACACGTCGGGCATGTCACCTGCGGCGGCTGCAATCGATAGCCGCTCGGTGTATTGATAGTCCGGGAAGAAATCGATCGTTGCCCGAATGCCCAGACCGGCATGCGCTTCGTTAAACGCCGCCACAATTTCGCGCATGGCGCGATTCTCCGCCTCCTGCCCCTGGTGCGACCAGATCTGCAGGACCTCCGTTTGCGGCACTTGTCCGCAGCCGACGACCAACAACAGGATTACGCCTAATACCGAGAGTCTGTGTAGTAACGTCATCATACGTGTTAGCCAAAGCTATCCGCGGTCTGATGTCAAGGTCGGTTACGCGCCCGACTCGCGATGGCTTTCCACGACCCACTGCGAGAGCGTCTTGTCGGGCGCATCGATCACCTCCGCCGTGATCGTGAATTGGTCGACGCCCCGGTTGCGGCTCACCAAACTTAATCCGTACTCGAAATTGCGGAATCGGTCTTCACAAAGCGCCCGCATGGTCTTGCCGGATGAGGCGCATTGATCCAGCAAACGCTCAATCGCGTCCTCAGCAAAGATCAACTGCAATCCATGTTCGTCGGCAAAGCGATCAGCAAAGGCATGAATATCCGCTTTCCGCTGTTCACGAATGGGGCCTTCCTCCCCCGCAAGCAACCCCTGCAGCGTAGCCTGCGGATCAGCCAAGAGCTCAGCCGTCAATTCCAAGCTCCGAATCGGGGTCGAGGGGAGTTCATACTTGAAGTCGCGTAAAGCCCGCTCCAGCACCGTCATCAACCCGCGCGCGCCGGTCTTCTCACGCTCGGCGCGCTGAGCAATCTCCTTGATCGCTTCCGGGGTGGTGTGCAGACCGATCTCATAGCCTTGAAAGTCCTCCTGAAACTGGCGCAACACGCTGCCTTCGGCGTTCATCAGAATCTCTTCCAAATCCGGGGCCTTGAGCTGTTCGCACACCACCCGCACCGGCAAACGGCCAATAAATTCCGGCTCGAAGCCGAATTTGATGAAGTCGGACGTTTCCACCTGGGGCAAATAGTCGGTCTCTTCCCGGTCGCGCGTCAGCGTGGCGCCACCCTGCTTGAACCCGATACGGGAATGATCGATCCGGGCGCGCACAATGTCGGAGAGTTTGTCAAAGGCGCCACTGACAATGAAGAGCATGTGGCGGGTGTTGATGGTGCGTTTCTGCGCTTTGCCGCCGCTGCGCTGCATTTCCATCACGGCTTGCATTTGTCCGATCAGATCGGTCTGACTGTGCAGGTTGACCTCCGTTTCCTCCATCAGTTTGAGCAGATTGATCTGCACGCCGCGTCCGGACACATCGCGGCCCTGTCCACTGCTCTGACCCGCAATCTTGTCGATCTCATCGATATAAATGATGCCGTACTGCGCCAATTCCGTGTTGCCGTCGGCGGCCTTGACCAAGTCACGCACGATGTCTTCCACATCGCTGCCGACGTAACCCGTCTCCGAAAATTTGGTCGCATCCGCCTTGGTGAAGGGCACGCCAATCAAGCGCGCGATGCAGCGCATTAAGTAGGTCTTCCCGACACCGGTTGGCCCGAGCAAGATGATGTTGGGTTTGGCGTAATCCTGTTGCCGTAGTTCCGGTTCCTCAAGACAACGGCGAACATGGTTGTAGTGGTCGCAGACACTCACGGCGAGGACCTTCTTCGCCTCCTCTTGTTTCACGACAAAGCGATCGAGATAATCGCGTACTTCCCGCGGCTTCAGCGTGAATGCCCGGATTTGCTCCAGTAAGGGATCCGGCGTGTCGTCTGCATGAGGTGGATTGGGTGGCATACCCGCCGAACCCGCCGTCGAGCCCGACGCGTCACCCATGAACACCGACTGTGTCTTCCCCAGAATGTCCATGAATTGCTTCTGCAACTCCTCCAGTGAAGGCTCATCCGGTTTATCTTTTTCGTCACTCATAAATACTCCTCTAACTGCGCACGCATCACCAGGCTGGTATAATCGAGAATGCCTTCGGCAATGCCGCGAATCATGCGCGCTTGAAACGCGGGGTCCATTACCCGTACTTCCTCCTCCGCGTTCGTCAAGAAGGCGGCTTCAACCAGCACCGCCGGGCTCACGGCCTCTCGCAACACAAAGAAGCGCGCCCGACGCACGCCGCGATCCTGATTACCCGTGCGCTGTAGTAATCGTTGTTGAATGGCATAACCCAACAGCAGGTTGGCCGCATCAAAGGCGTTCGCGTCCACTTCCGGCGGATGTGAACCACCCGACTGACCAGATGTAGAGGCATGGCCGCCGGCCGTTAGCACAAAGGTCTCACTTCCCTGCGCTTGCGGATTGGCGGACGTGTTGAAGTGAAGACTCACGAACAAATCCGCCCCCGCATCGCGCGTACGGACAACACGATTCGACAGCGTGAGCGCGCTGTCATCATCCCGCGTGAGGTAGACATCGAGGCCGGCCTCTCGCAAGACATCAGCGACGCCCTTCGTCAACGTGAGCGCCAATTCCTTTTCGATCGATCCAGCCGGGCCCTGTCCCCCCGGGTCCGCTCCCCCATGCCCGGCATCCAGCACGATGGTCCGGTAGCCGACCTGGCGCAGGGCCTCAATCGGGCGGGCCAGCGGCAAAAGCACGGTTTCGACATCACTTACAGACAGCATGGGCGAACGACGGCCAGCCACCACCGGCTCATGCAGCCAAACCAGTACGCCATTGACCATCGCCCGTCGGCCACCGACCTCCAGCCGGATGTCGAGATTCCGGCCAGACAGGCTAAAACGCTTCTCGTCATAATTCTGATACGACAGATCAAGCTCACGGGCAATCAGGGGTACCGGCCAGTACGTGTGCTCACCGACAGCGACCGGACGCGCCCGTCCCATGGCAAGGACCTCGCGTGGCCAACCGGGACTGAACAGCAGGAGCAGCGCAAGCGGGAGCAGCGGGAAGACCTTGGGAAATACGTTCCATCGGCCCATCGTTTGAGAATTAAGCAGTTGCAAGCGCATGGTTGATTTCATAACATCCGCGGGAAGTGAACGGAAGGAGAAGTTTACATGGCTGAAGTTACGCTAGAAGAAGTCCCCAGAAAAATCCGCGACATGTACGAAAAAGGCTTCGCAGCCATGGAACGCGGCAATACGAAATTTGCGATCGAGATCCTCACCAACGTACTCGATCTCGAGCCCAAACTCTTTCAAGCGCGCAAACTATTGCGCGCCGCGCAGGTCAAGCAGTTCAAGGCCAAGAAAGGCGGATCCGTTACCCATATCATGTCCTCCATCACTGGTATCGGCGGAATGATGTCTATCAGCGGCGCGTTGAAGAAGGACCCTCTGAAGGCGCTGAACCAATCCGAGAAACTGCTCACGTCGGACCCGCTGAACAAGTCTTTTATTAACCTACACGTGCAGGCCGCGCAGGCCGCAGACATGCCGGAAGTCGGTGTCTTGATGCTGGAAGTCGCCCGTGAATTCTATCCCAAGGATATTAATTTGCTGAAACGGCTCGCCCAATTGTATCTCGACACGAATGCGACGCAGAAGGCGCGGGATGTGTATGAGACCCTGTTGGCGCTCAAGCCCAATGACCCCGTTTTCGTGAAAGCCTTCAAAGATGCCAGCGCGCTCGATACCATGAACAAGGGCGGTTGGAGCGGTGCCGGCTCGTACCGGGATATGATTAAGGACACCGGTGAAGCCACGCGTCTGGAACAGGAAGCCAAGGCGGTTAAGTCGTCAAAGGATATTGACGCTCTGATCGCCGACAGCATGGCCAAAATCGAAGCGGAGCCGGGCAACATCAATTACCGTCGTGCCCTCGCCGATCTCTATGTACGTGGCGGCCGACTCGACGATGCGATCGACACACTCAACGAAGCGCAGACGCTCAGCGGCGGCGCCGATCCGCAGATTGATCGAGCCCTCTCCAATGTGAAACTGAAGCAGTTTGATGTCGAAGTCGCGGCGCTCAAGGAAGCCGGCGACGAATCCGCGGCTCAGGCGAAGTCGGAAGAACGTGATGCGTTCGAACTGGCAGAGGCCGAGGGTCGTGTGAAGCGGTATCCCAACGATCTGCAGTTCCGCTATGAATTCGGTGTGTTGCTGTACAAGAATGGCCGCATCAACGAGGCCATCCAGCAATTCCAGCAGTCGCAGCGCAATCCGCAGCGTCGCACCCGCTCGCTCTACTACATGGCGATGTGCTTCAAGAGCAAAGAGCAATACGATATTGCCTTGGAACAGCTCGAGAAGGCCGCCTCCGAATTGCAGGTGCTGGACGACACCAAGAAGGACATCCTCTACGAATTGGGCGTCATCTCCGAGGCTATGGATGATAAGCAGAAAGCCGCGAAGTACTTCAAGGAAATCTATTCTGTGGATATCAGTTACCGCGATGTGGCCGAAAAGATTGAGCAGAGCTATTCGTAGGACGCCGCGTATCCTGGGCCTCGCCGTCGGGCTCAGTTTGCTGAATGCATGCGGTCCCGGTGCCCCTCCGGCCGACGATTCTGATGTGCCACCCTGGTCCCGGCCCGGTAGTGAGTTCTTTTCTGTAATGAGCTTCAATGTGGACCAGTACGGCTACGCCGACCGCACGGGTGACGGCCAAGCCAATGATCCGAAGCCCGACACATCGCGTGAAGCTGTCATCGCCATCATTGTGGACACCAACCCCGATATACTGGCGCTGCAGGAAATGGGGCACGCAGAAGTGTTTCAACCATTCCAACTAGCGCTCGCGGAGGCAGGGCTCGACTATCCGTTTGCGGAAATCCTGGAGCAAGAGGGCTCGGACGCTCACCTCGCCGTGCTTAGTCGTTATCCCATCACCTCCGCCTACCCGCATCTGGACGATCAGTACACCATCGGCGACGCGCAATTACCGGTCAAACGCGGCTTTCTGGAGGTGGATATCGCCATCTCGCCCAGCTATGCCTTTCGCCTGATCAACGCGCAACTGAAATCCAAACGCTATCATCCTTCCGGCCACACCGAGATGCGGCGCAACGAAGCCCGTTTGCTGAACAATCATGTGCGGCGCGCGCTTTCGCGGGATCGGCGCCTCAATTTGCTCGTCGTGGGCGATCTCAATGATCATATCGGATCCGCACCCTTGCGTACGCTGATGGGCAGTCGCCAACAGTACCTCAACGATCTCCAGCCGGCCGATGAATATGGTGAAACCTGGACCTTCTTTGACGCCGACAGCGATAGCTACGTGCGCTATGACTATATGTTGACCAGCGCCCACATGCGGCCGGAATTCATCGCCGATGGTTCCCGCGTGGTTCGGCACCCGCTCAACAAAGTCGCTTCCGCCCGGCGCCCGTTAGTGGCGGTCTTCCGCGCCCGTGACATCGATCCCGAGTCTACACCACTCCTCCCCGCTTACGAGTTGGAAGACGATTGATGCGATTCCGGCAGATTCAAGCCCTCATCTTCGACTTCGACGGGACGCTGATTGACGCCTCCGAAGCGGTCTGCCATGCGTTCAGCCGCGCGCTTGAACAACAGGGGCGCCCCCCGTTGGAATCGAGTGCCATTCGCCGCCTGATCGGCCTGCCGTTGCGCGACATGTTTATGGTCACCTGGCCGGATGTGGCGCCCGACGAATTGGATCGCTCGGTGGAATTGTATCGCGCGGCCTTCGATCCCGTAGCCTGCGAACTGTCCAATCCCATCCCAGGGTTGGAAGCGATGCTGGACCATTTTTATCCGGCCATGCGATTCGGGATTGCCACCAGTCGCATGTCCGACGGCGCCCAGCACATCCTGGGCAATCTGAATCTGCTGGACCGTTTCGAGGTGATTATCGGCCTACAGGACGTCACGCAGGCCAAACCGCATCCCGAACCGGTGCTCAAGGCGATAGCGGCGCTGGAAACGGACCCGCGTCACGCCATTATGGTGGGCGACAACCCCGTCGATATGCAGTCCGGATCACAGGCCGGCACGCACACGATAGGGATCGTCTCCGAACATTACTCGGCAGCCGATTTGCTGGACGCAGGGGCGATCGCCACCATCTCGCGACTCGACGAACTGATCGAGATGGTAGATCATCCCCGCGCAACGACTGAGCGGTGACTCGAAACACGTTACTCAAACTGTCAAACATTAAGAGGAATTGATCATGGCCCGTTGTATTGTGCCCGAAGCGGAAGCGCTGCTGGATAAAGAGTTCAAGGTCCTCGACCACGGTTTTGTGCGACTGGTCGATTATATGGGTGGCGACAACCGCATCGTCCAGACCGCGCGTGTCTCCTATGGCGAAGGAACCAAGACCGTGCGCGAGGATGCCGGGCTGATCGATTATCTCATGCGCCATCAACACACCTCGCCTTTTGAGCACGTCATTCTTGAACTGCACTGCAAAATGCCGATCTTCGTGGCTCGCCAATGGATCCGGCATCGCACCGCCCGGCTCAACGAGATCTCCGGGCGATACAGTGTGATGGAGAGCGAGTTCTACGTGCCTGAGCCGGCTCAAATCAGTTATCAAAGCACCGACAACAAGCAGGGCCGTTCACAAGATGAGGTGCCCGTTGAGTTGCGACAGAAGGTGATCGATCTGCTGCGACAGGAGCAAGGCAGCGCGTATGCCACCTATCAAGAACTGATCAATGATGGCGTGGCACGCGAGCTAGCGCGTATCAACTTGACCTTGTCATTGTACACGCAGTGGTACTGGCAAATGGATTTGCACAACCTT
>SLAD01000100.1 GCA_007126995.1 Kiritimatiellia bacterium
ACTCGGGCTGGATGCGGAGGAGGCGCCGGTCACCGGAGCACAGCTTGAGAGCATGCAGGACGATGAAGTGGTGAAGGCCGTCAAGACCCATAACGTATTTGCGCGGACCAATCCCGAGCACAAGTTGCGGCTGGTGAAAGCGCTGCAGGATGAAGGACTGCTGTGCGCGATGACGGGTGACGGGGTGAACGACGCGCCCGCCTTGAAGAGCGCCGACATCGGGATCGCCATGGGGATTAAAGGCACCGAGGTCACCAAGGAGGCCGCCGAGATGGTGTTGGCGGACGACAACTTTGCCTCCATCGTGCACGCGGTGGAGGAAGGCCGCACCATTTATGACAACATCAAGAAGACCATTCTGTTCTTGTTGCCGGCCAATGGCGCGGAAGCCGCAGTCATCATGGTGGCGGTGCTGCTGGGCATGACTCTGCCGATCAGTCCCGTACAAATCCTGTGGGTCAACATGGTATCGGCCGTAACGCTGGCATTGGCCCTGACGGTGGAACCGATGGAGCAGCGGGTGATGAAGCGGCCGCCGCGCGATCCAACAGCGCCGATACTGAACCGGGCGTTTTTCATGCGCGTCTGCTTCATCTCGTTACTGAGCGGCGGCTTTACGTTTGCCGCCTTTCTGCTCAACTTCAGCGCGGGCATGGATGAGTTGGCGCGCAACGAGGCGCGCACCATTGCCGTCAACATGCTGATCATCGCGCACACCTTTTACTTGTTCACCTGTCGCAAGCTATACGAATCCAGCATCAGCCGCAGTATCTTCGAGAACCGCATTTCTTTTGTCCTGGTCGGCGTGCTCGTGCTGTTGCAGCTCGGGTTCACTTATCTACCGGTCATGAACACGCTATTCGGTACCGCGCCGATCGCGGCCACGACCTGGCTCTGGCTGTTGGCGGGCGGGTTCGCGGTGTTCTTGATTGCCGAACTGGAGAAACGACTGACGCGACGCTTCTACACGGCGACGAGTTAGGGGAGCGGTGTGCGGTGGGGCGTGGGCGGCCATCGTCTTTGGGTTCTAGGTTTTCGGTTGACAGAACAGCCAAAGAACCGCCTTACGGCGGCCCTACAAGCGGCTTTCGAAACTTCGTGCCGATCTGGTGCTCGGCGTTCCCGGGGTTACGGCAACACGGTGGCGTGATGGCGTCCGTATCTCGAATCCCGTTTCGCGAATCTTGTTTCCCGTATCACTGCAGCATCTCCAACATTTCGGGGAAGGTGTTGGCGTAGCGGTGTGCCAACTGATTCGCCAGGTCGGGGTCGCCCAGTCTGCGCGTCAGCAGAATATCCATGCGCGAGGCGGCGAGCGCATCATTCTCGTGATAACTCCCCCACCCGCCCGAACCGAAACCCTCCTCATCGACATCGTCAGGACGCTTCACCAAGGCCAGCTGAGCCGCCTTGCGAAAATCATCGCGCGCCCTCTCGAGTATGGCGGCGACTTCCGGCTCCAATTCGACGTCGCTGGTCGTCACCCCCGTTCGTCGCGCCTCACGGATTAACAGAAAGCCCCGCGAGACGTAGAGCTGGAATTCCTGCGGATTGTGCTGGATACCCTCTTCGATAAAGGCGAGCGCCGCTTCGGGATCGGCCATATTCAACCAGAACCCACCCGCCGTATAACCGCGAATATAATGCGAATCGGCGCGCGTCATCAGACGAAACCACGGGATGAGATCCCGGCCATCGGTATGAATGTGTGCCTTGGTGGGATCCCGCCACGGCTGCACCTCCCGGTGCAGATTTCCAACCCAGCCCCGAAAATCCCGCTCAGGCGTGGGTATGATGGTTGGCACATCCCCTTCCTCGTCATGATCGAGAAACTCCAAGCCGATTTCGGACTGGTGCTCGTCGACCTCATCAATCAGCTCTTCGGCCGACATGGCTAGATCCCCCATGTGAGGCAAATACGCCACACCCCCGTGCAGGTAACGCTCGGTTTTGATAAACATGATGTCACTGAGCGAGGTCCGGAATTCTCCCAGCATCGCCGCCAAGGCGCTACTATTGCGGCGTAAACGCTCCTGCTCATCGCGCGCACGCCCGCCCGCGTAGGCGTTGGGATCAACGTGAGCGCCGAGCCAGCCGGCGACAACGAGCAACAACAGCGCGACGAGCCACCCTAAATGTTGTTTCGCTCCCCTCACAGCGCCCTCCGTTCAAATAATTGACGTGACAGCAACAACAAGGATGCCGTCCAGAAAAGCGCTGCCAGCATTAATGCAGACCACCCCCAAAATGATAGCGGGGCGATACCGTCGGTGTACCGCAGCACCATGTTTAAGCGGCTAGGATTAGGCACCAGCCAAATCAGCGGAAACCCATCGACGAATCGAACGAGATAATCCGCGCCGAGGACGATCAGCAGCGCCAAAGCCATCGCCAAACCGCGCGGGAAGCACAGCGTCAGGAACAAGGGCACGGCCGCCGTCACCATCAAGGCCATCGGCTGTAAGGTCAACAATTGGATTAACGTGCCCGTCTCATAATGCTCTAAGCGGGGCACCAGCAGCCAAACCGGAATGAACAGACTGAAAAAGAGCGCCAACCCCATCAAGCAGGCGGCCAGCCATTTGCCGATCAGCACATGACTTCTGTGAATCGGGCGAGCCAAAAGCGGATACAAGGTACGTTGTTCAATCTCATCGGGAATTTGACGCGCCGCAACCAGTAAGGTGACCAAGTGCGCGCCACCGATAATGAGCGTCAGGCTCAGGTTCAGCAAGAAGGTGCCGGCAGCCGGACGCTCCAAGCCCACCACGCGCGCCGAACCCAGCACGAAGAGCAGGGCCACCATAAAGATCGCCAAAACCGCGATGTCTTTTCGACGCGCGGCCTCCAGCACCGTCGCGCGTACAATCGGCCAGACCGCCATGTGAAAGGCCGACCTCATAGCGGCCTCCGTCTAAACAACGCATACGCGATCGTCCCATAGACCAGCGTGTAGAATGCGGCATACAAGGTGAGCGCAGCCATGATCGGCAACGACAAGGGCGACCACAGCTCGCTGTGCAGCGCCTTGCCGGACAAATCAAAAAGCGCAACCTGCGGCAACCCGTAGTTCAGGATGGTCAGCAACCCTTGCCCCAACGGCGTCGTGAGCTCGTAGATGCTAACGGAGATGCTGCTCAGCAGGGTCGAAGCAAAGTAGAGCAGGAGCACCATCGTCAGCGCCCCACTCTTCGAAAAACAGAGGGAAAGCAGAAAGGCCGCAGCCGTCAGGACAAACATTTGCAGCAACTGCAAATAGATGTGCTGCAGAAACAGTCCCCACGCGATCTCGCCGCCCAGGAACAGCATACCGGGCGTGTAAATCAGAATAAACAGCAAGAAGCAAAAGACCGCCGCAAGAAATACGCCCAGTCCTTTGCCCATGATGAAGGCCCAGCGACTGACCGGCCGCGCCATTAGCGGATAAATGGTGCGTAGCTCAAACTCGCGCGGCAACTGCCGGGTAGCCAACAAGATGACCGCAACCGCAGTGAACGTACCGATCAGCCTGAGCGAGACCTCGCGATAGAACTTAATCAAACCGCCCAGACCGAAGAAGTCCATTGAGAGCACAAAGCCGATCAGCGCAAAGCAAATCGCAATCAAGAGATAAATCTCTTTGCGACGTATCGCTTCCAGCAACACGCTACGCGCAATGACCCCGATTGCCCTCGCCTGGTTCACGACGCGACCGCTCCCCGTATCGCCTCAATAAAGAAGGACTCCAGCGATTGTTCGCTGCCGATTTGCTTCAGCTCCGATTGCGTGACTTCCTTTTTGATGCGGCCTTGATCAATTAGAATGACGCGATCGCAGAGCGATTCCACCTCCGACAATTCGTGCGAGCTAAAGAAAATGGTTTTGCCGGCCTGATGGAGCTTCTTGAGCAGCTCGCGCAACTCGAACCGCCCCATCGGATCCAAGCCCGCCGAGACCTCGTCCAGGACCAGCAGACTCGGCTCGGCGATCAGGGCTTGCGCGATGCCGAGGCGTTGCTGCATGCCTTTGGAAAACTCCCGCAGTAAATCCCGCCCGCGCCCGGCCAAACCGACCAACTGCAGCACCTCCGGGATGCGGGTCCGCAACTGCGCACGGGTCATGCCCGACAACGCGCCATACAGCGCCAACAACTCTTCGGCCCGCATGAACGGATAGTAGAGCGCCACCTCCGGCAAGTAGCCCACTTGGCGACGGCCGTCCGGGTGTCCAGCGTCATTGCCGAACATACTTGCGCGCCCAGCATCGGCATAGATAAAGCCCATCAACGCCTTGATCGTCGTCGATTTCCCGGCACCGTTCACCCCAATGAAACCCACACATTCGCCGGACTCAATAGAGAACGTCACATCATGAACCACGCGCTGTCGTTTTCGCCCGCGACCATACGAGACACTCAACTCTTCGATTTCGATCGGCTTTGCCATTTTCGCCTCCCCTCATCACACTTGATTTTTCGATACTGATAACTCAATCTCATTTCAAATCAAGCCTTTTTGGCATAGGCGGGGGGGCGGTTTTGGGGGGCGGTTTTGGGATGCCGAGCCTTCCAGCGCGCTCGCCTTGCCACCGCCTAACGGCGGCAGCTACTAAAGACCGCCTCGTGGCCGCGTCCTGCCTGCCCGCCTACGGAGGGTTAGGACGTGGATTCCTTTTCGCCCGGCAAGGTCTTCCACCGTCAAACGGCGGCTACGAAATGACTCCAAATGCACTAATCCTACGCATAATCGGTTGTTGGGATGCCGAGCTGGTGCTCGGCGTTCCCGGGGTGTCGGAACTTACGCTCCAGCGAGGCAATAGAGCGCGGTCAGCGACCGCGCCTACAGAAGACACTGGAAATAACAGGCAACGCGCAGGTCAACCGGAGGTGTGCCATGCGGTGGGCAAAAGGGTCGAATCGACAGTCGCTCCGCCGACTGGCGATTCTCGCGTGGGAGCGCGTCAGATGCGGCTTAGCGCTAGGCGCGGGGGGCGGCGCTGGACTCGTGTCCGCGCTGGCCCGCGCAACAACGCGATAGGTCGTAGCTGGCGCGTGATCCACGCGACCCTTTTGGCCAACGCCAACCGTCGCATCAACAGCACAAACAACCGCCTCACGGCGGCCCTACGAGCAGGTTCGTGAGCCGAATGCCGAGCTGGTGCTCGGCGTTTCCGGCTTATCGCAGCGGAGTTTGTGCGCTGGAAACGCGCCGACCGCAGAGGGTCGGCCTACATCCAGCGCACCGAGTACGGCGTGCGCCCATTCCCTCTCTTAAATCATCCGTGGTATCGCGTATCCCGTATCGCTTGGCCCGCAGAGCTAGGGCACAGGGTTCGACCGGAAGCGGAAGAAGCCTTCGCGGTCCGTGCCATACTCGACCGCCGTGGTATACACGTTCATCGGCGGCGTCGCCGGCAAACCCGTCACGATCGTGTCAAAGCTGCCCTCACCATCCATGATGTCCGGGCTGTACAGGATATCGAAGGTGCGCCCCTCGCCGCTCGCCCAACCGATCACGACGCGATTGTCCGGGCCCGGCCGCATGAAGCCGCCATCCTGACCGAGATTGCCGGGGTCCTGCACCCGCAACGTGGCTACCCGGGTCGTGGCGACCCCGAACTCGTTGGAAATGGTGATCTGGTACCCCCCACTCTGGCCGACTACGACTGATTGAATCTCGATCTTGCTTGACACCGCACCCAAGGGCAGCCCATCCCGTTGCCAGCGGAAAGTCGGCGGCGGATGCCCCGTAACTTCCACCCACATCGAGGTGCTCGCTCCAACATATACGTAAATATCCTGAGGCTCTTTGATTATCCGCGGCTCATCATTCACGGTCAATGTCGCGACCTGACTCGTGGCTACGCCCTCAATGTTGATGGCGACCGCGTAGAATTCCGCCGCGTCCGTCAACTGTGGATCATTAATCGTGTACGAGGGCCCGGTTGCTCCAACGATCTCGTCACCATCGCGGTACCACTGGAAGACCGGCAACGGCAACCCGCTGGCCGCCACGGAGAAGCTCACCTCCTGACCCAGGAAGACCGTTCGCGACTGTGGGTGCGAGGTAATCTGGGGTGCCACAAAATCGCCGCCGATCCGATCCACCGCCTCGACTCGTACCGCCTCGATCTTAAACGGCTCCAACACGCCGTCATACATGCGCACGTCATCGATCCAGCCGCGATAGGCGTCCGTGCCGGTGCCGCCGATGCGGAAGATATTCGTACTCGCCCCACTGGCGCCCAAGCCGCCCTTGGCGTGACTCGAGCTCAAGAAAATACTATTCTCGTCCGTACCGCGATAGAACTGCACCGCATCGTCTCCGCTCTCCGCACTATCAAACGTGATCGCGAAAAAGGTCCAGGTGTTTGTCGGCATCACCCCGTTGGTCGAGGTGATCGCGGCAGGCGCACCACCGGCCGACGAAACGAAACTTAGATTCTGATAATCCGCCGAGGTGCGGATTTCGAAGCCCTGGTTGCTGGCCCGGTTACCCAAAACGTAATGCACGCCATTGGTCACCGAAGGCCGTAACCAGCCTGTGATCGTGAACGAGTCGAGATTATTGACCCCGGTAACCGCCGCCGCCGATGCCAGTCGGGCCGTATTGGAGGGCGAGACATAAGCGAAATCACCGACCTGTCCCGACACGCCGAGTCCCTGCAGGGTGAAGGTTCCACCCCCGGACGCCGTCAGATGACCGACCGAACCCAGTGAACCTTGATTATTGGCGGTATTGTCCATGGGATAATACAACAGCGCGTTGCCAACAATGGTTTCCGTCAACGTCACCGGAATAGAAAACGGACTATTCTCCGCCAATCCCGTCACCGTAATCACCCCGGAGCGGGCACCGGTCAAACCGTCGATTTCGACCGTCACCTCATGCGTTTCCCACTCGCCCGCCTGCAGGGTAAGCGGCCCTTCCGGATCCACCGACAGCCAACCGCGATTGGAGCCCAGTTCGTACGTCAGTTCAGACACCCCGGTATTCGAGATGACCACTGTCTGCGGCAATGGATCGAGGCTGTTACGGATGTAGCTGAATTCCAAAAACTCGGGATCGGCCGCGATGATGGCCGGATCAGCAAAGGTCTGATCGTCATTCGGCGCGCCCGGCGTAGGCGCCTCGACCGCCCAGTTAAACTGACCACTGTTTGCCCCCACCCCGCTCAAGCCGACAGAGGCGGTCGAAGTGCCGAAGTCAGGATCCGATACCCCCATGGATGGATACCCGGGCACCCCGCCATCATAAGCCACCGCGTGTTCCAGACCACCCATCTCGTTGTAGAGCGCCGCCCCGCCCGGCAATCGGGTTTGCAGCAAGTTCGTCAGCACCACATCAACCAAAGCAGAATCCAAGTCCTCGCTGCCGAAAACGAAGAAGCCGAACCCGTCATGCTCGTCCGCAATCACGGTCTCATCATCGATGACGTAATTGTCGAAGACCAGATAAGCCGTGGTGCCGCCGTCCCGCAGTTCCAGACGCCAACCAGAGATATCCGTTTCCGCCAGGCCGGCCAACTCGATGAACTCATGATACTCGGTAATCCAACTAAAAGGATCGTCGGGATCAAACGCAAAGACATTGGCCACATAATCGATCTCATTGATCCAGACGCGGCCGGGCGCGTTGCGCGGGATGCCGTACCAGGCTGGATCAGCGGCGCCGCCCGCGGGATAGGTGATCGGGCGGGTCTCATCGGCGCCGGGCCCTTCGTACCACGCCTCCATATAGTACTGCACGACCGTACCGATCGGTTGCGGCGGAATCGGATCGACCGACTGGAAGGAGGTCCCCGTGACATTCTCCATCGGCAAGGTCTGGAATACACCCGAAGTGCCAATGCGATAATACGAGGTGACGGACAAGGAGTGTGCGCCGAAACGCGGCGTCACCAACGCTTCCAACTGTACGTCATCGTTGATGAACGGGTTTTCGGGATTATTTGATCCGGTGATCGATACAATTGCACGCGGCTGCGGTCGCGCCACCCGAATGTCATCCACCAGTACGGGCTCTGTGCCGTCATCGAGGAGGATCCGGAAGTAGAAGTGGTCCGGCTCAAAGAGATACATATCGGCCGTGGCATATTCGCCATTATCCACGGTGACCGTGAGGCGATTGCTCCACGTCACGCCGTCGGCGGACGTTTGGGCAATCAGCGTACCGATCTGGTCGCCACTGGGATTGGTCAGCCAGTTGCGATACCGGAACGAGATGGAGCCAATGCCGTCGGGCAGGAAGTGCGACTGGATGAACGTGTCCGCGGAAGCGCCCTCCCCCCCTGCGCCGTCATCATTCACGACCTCCTCAAACAACGTCAGGGTATCCACACCGGCCAAACTGGTTTCACTGCCAATTTGCGTCCAGTTCGCGCCACCATCGGCGCTGTATTCAACTACGAACACCGGCGAGGCCCCAGTCCGGTCACCGGAGAAATTCGCCCGCGCATAGTAAAACGAGATCGTGCCAATACCACCCGGCTTGCCTTCCAGCATCGAAATCTCGCCGAATTCTTCGCCCTCCCGCCGAATACGAGCGGCTTGCTGGCCGAACTTCATGTCGCCGGCCAGCCCACCGATCAAGGCTTGTGGGCCG
>SLAD01000324.1 GCA_007126995.1 Kiritimatiellia bacterium
CGCGGCGCTGATTTCAGCTGGTCTGCTTTATGTGGTTCAACACCTACTGCCCGTCCCGCTGCACGAGCGAGGCAGAACCGGTATACTGCTCGGCGTGCTGCTGGCGACGCTGGCGGCGGCGGGATCATCGCCAATGAATCAAAGCTGGTTCATCCAGGGCCGTGACCGGATTTGGTGGCCGACCAAAGAGGCGGCTGATCTGACCGTCCTGCGCCAGACCGCCGATTGGTTGCGCGAACAAAGTGCAGGGGCAGGTGAGTTATTGACGCAGGACACCTATCTTGCCATCGCCACCAACATGGATGTACCGCCCGGACTCGAATTGGGTCCCTTCTCCTATTATCCCGATTGGCCTGACGACAAGGCGCATCAGCGCCATGTCATGAATCGTGCGCGGCTGCTGGAGCTATTGGCCACCAGCACGGCGGAATGGGCGGCCTTCAGTGAGTACGGATTGGCCATCGCCAGCCCGAACGTCGAGCCGGTATCCGAAGCGGATACACTGGCATTCCAGCAGGCACTCGACGCACGTTATGAGTTGATTAAGGCCGTGCCGCATTTTGGGCAGGCCCATACGCCCTTGCGAATCTACCGTTTACGTGACGCATCACGCTGAGGCCCCATGTATTTATCCATCGTCATCCCAGCCTACAATGAAGAGCATCGTTTGGGCGCGATGATGGACCGGTACACCGATTACTTTATTCCCGCCTATGGCGATCAAGTGGAACTTATTATCGTAGTCAATGGCTCACGCGATAAGACCGAAGACGTTGCGGCCCGTTACGCCCGCCCCTTGCCGCAGGTGCGCGAGATCGTCGAGCCGGATGCGATAGGGAAGGGGGGGGCGATCATGCGTGGCGCTCGGTTGGCGCGCGGTCGCCTGATCGGTTTTGTCGATGCCGATGGCGCCACGCCGCCGGAAGCGTTTGACGATCTGGTCAAAAACATCGGCGACGCCGGTGCAATATTCGCGTCGCGCTGGTTGCCTGGCGCCGTAGTCGAACCGCGGCAGCCGCTCAAGCGGCGCATCGCCTCACGCATTTTCAACTTTCTCGTTCGCTTCTATTTCAAAGTACAGATCTCGGACACGCAGTGCGGTGCCAAAGTGATTCAAGGCAGGGCCATTCAGGAGATATTGCCGAAGCTGGGCTTAACGCATTGGGCGTTCGATGTGGACCTCTTGTTTCAATTGCGGCGGGCCGGTTTCCGCATCATCGAGCATCCCACCGTGTGGCACGATGTCGCCGGCTCCCAGCTCCGGGTAGGCCGCGCCGCGCTTGAAATGTTCCTTGCCATCACGCGCCTGCGCCTGCTGCATTCGCCCTTCCGTTGGATCGTGCGCGCCTATGATCTAACCCTCGGACGTTTCATCCATCGCTAAGCACGCGAGGGAGGTGATGTTCTCGAGGCTGCCTCAAGGACATCTGGCAATGCGGCGAGAAATGCCGATCGCGTCACAACTCGATAGGGCGAATCCTCCCGCTTTCGTCCGGCACCCGACAGCGAAGCGCGTCGGAGTCGGAGCTACGGCGCGGCAAGCTCGGACATGGGCAGGAATGCCCATGTTCCCGCCTGTCGGGGCAAGGACATTCCTGTCCTTGCAATAATACCATGCGCTAAGCAGCAGAGCGCGAGACTTCGCCAAGGAGGTAGGCCACCTCCGCTGCACTCATCATATTTGCTCTTCATTCTTACCCAGAGCATGTACAATGAGCCGAAACAATCGAGGAGCTGCTACCATGTCAAAATCGTCATTACGGATTCGCATCCTTATCCTTTCTTTTCTGCTGCTTGTCGGCTGGTCGGGCCCGGCCCATGCGACCGTGCAGTCGATCGGCGCCTTTGATTCGGTCGCGATCGAAACCAATTCGCCCAACGGCAACCTGTCCTTCCTTATCTCGCTCGAGCCCGAAGGCGTCGTGGAAGTGTCGCCTTATGCTCCTGATGTGGTGAGGGTGCGTTTTCATTGGGACAGTCTGTGGGACAAAGAGGAAGTGGCGATTGCGAAGTCGATCGGGGACTGGCCGACGCACGCCGTGCAGTACGCGGAAAGCGCCACTAATTTCGTGGTGGAAACTGATCAACTGATCATCGAGGTGGTGAAGGACCCGTTCCGCGTGCATTTCCATAGTCCCGCTGGCCATACCCTGTTGCGCAGTCAGACGATGGAATATGATGTCACGTATCACCCGATCGATGACCCCACTTATGACGTCTCAAACTGGATGACGGACCTGTCGCAGGGCTTCAAGCTGAAGGCCACCATGAAAATGCCGTCGGAAGAGGCCTATTTCGGCTTGGGGCAGTATCCGGGCCCGCTCAATCGCCGCGGGCACACCATTCAGGGCTGGAATCAGGACACCTTCGCCTGGACCGAGTTTCAGAACCCGATGTATATGACCTTGCCCTTTTTCTATGGGGTGCGAGGATCGGAAGGCAGCCGTCCGGCCACGGCCTATGGCGTGTTCTTCAACAATCCCACGCGACCAACCTTCCGGATGGGGACAGAGGCTTCCGATCGCTACTCATTCGAAGCCGGGGACGGACAGTTGGACTACTTTTTCTTCGGCGGCGGCGATGCGCACGAGATGTCGGCGGTACTGATGCGCTACACCGAATTGACCGGATATCCCGCCATGCTTCCGAAATGGGCCTTTGGATATCATCAATCGAAACATTCTTATCACACCCAAAATCGCATCCATGAATTGGTCGATGATTTCGTTCAATACGACATTCCGTGTGATGTCATCTACTTGGATATCGGCTCGCAGAACAATAACTACCAGATGACGTTCAACAGCAACTTCACCAATATCCCGCACATGATTGAGTATGCGTTGGATCGCGGTATACGGCTGGTGCCCCTGATCGAGCCGTTACTGAAAACCGATGATCCGCTTTGGAACGAGGCGAATAGCGGGAACTATTTCCTCAAGAACCATCACGATCAATCGACGTATGTCGGGAACAACTTCCTTGGGAACATTTCATGGATTGATTATAGCTATACCCCGGCCCGCACTTGGTGGCTGGAGCAGATCACAAACTACTTGGCGTCGTACCCGTTCCCCGGCATCTGGAACGACTTGAATGAGCCGAACGAAAACAACATGCCGCTGAACGTGCTGTTCGAACTGGATGGGCGCTATGGCGGCTCCGCCGCCTCGGGTGACACGCGCAATTGGCTGCAAGTGAATCGCAACACCTTTAACGTCATGGAGTGTTCGCTGACCTATGAAGCCATGCAAGTCGCGTTCCCGGATCAGCGCCCCTTTGTGCTGAGCCGGTCAGCATGGCCGGGCATCCAGCGCTATGCCTTGGGGTGGAGCGGCGACAACGTCTCCAGCTATGATCACCTGCGCCACAACACGCCGCTGGGCGTAAGCGTGATGATCTCGGGACAGGTCAACTTCGGCCACGATATCGGCGGATTTGTCGATCAGCCCTCCGACGAGCTGATGGTGCGATGGATGCAGGCGGGCGCGTTGATGCCGTATTACCGCAACCATACCTTCGCCACCCCGTTCGACGCGGTGAATCGTGAACCTTTCGAATTTGATCCGTTGCCGCAAAATCGCATGCGCGACGTGCTCAAGTTTCGTTACCAGTTGATGCCGTACCTGTACACGCTGGCGTACAAATCGCACGTCACCGGCATTCCCATGAATACGCCCACCACCTTTCATTTCATGTCCGACACCAACACGTTTGGCGGCAACGATTATGATTTCATGGTGGGCGATTACTTGCTGGCAGCGCCGGTCTACGAAGAAGGGGCGGATGCGCGTTGGGTCTATTTGCCGGACGGCGCGGATTGGTATTACATGGCCTACGATGAATGGATGGCGGGCGGCCAGTGGGTAAATGTGCCGGCGACGGAGCCCATGTTGCCGCTTTTCGCACGGGCAGGCGCCATCATCCCAATGGGGCCGGCGATGCAATATGTCGACGAGTTTGTGCCCGATTTTCTGGACGTTCACGTCTGGCCCTCGGGCGAAACCGAATTCACGCTGTACGAGGATGACGGCCTCAGCACGAATTATCTCGCCGGCGACTATGCCATGACCCGTTTTCGTAGCGACGACTCGGCGGGTGCTTGGTCATTTACGGTGGAAGAGCGGACCGGCACGTTTGATCCGGGCGCGCGCGATTTCTATGTGATTGCTCACGCCGTAGCGCCGGCCGAGACGGTATATATGGATGGCCAACTGCTGCCGCGCCGCGGTCCGGCGGATTTGCGGGAGGGCAGCCTGACGGGGTGGAGCTATGATTACGTCAGTCGCCTGCTCACCGTCCGGATCCCCGACAGCGGCCAGGAGCAGGTGATCACGGTGACATTCGACAGTCCGCCTGCGTTGCCCGGCCCGTTCACTGCCAATTACGAGTTCATGTCGATTCCGGGCACCCACAACAACTGGAACCAAGCGGCCCGCAACATGACCTTGATCGACGATTACACTTGGGCCGCCGTACTGGACCTCACGGGGCACACATCGATCGAATTCAAGTTCGCGGCGGACAACACCTGGACCACGAATTGGGGCGATGACAGTCCCGCCGGCACCAGCTTGCCGTTGGCGGGGAGCGGCGATTCGTTTGGCGCCAATATTGCGCTGACGGGGCTGTCCGACGGTTACTACACCTTTACCTTTAACGAGCTAACATTGGCCTACACCGTCGAACCGGCCGAGCTATCCGATCTCGATGGCAACGGCCTACCCGACGCCTGGGAAGTCATCCGCGGCTTCAGCCCCTATGATCCCGCCAATGCCTCGTGGGTTCTCGATGGCTCCGGGCAGAGTGTGCGGGATCAGTACATCGCCGGCACTGACCCGTTCGATCCGGAGTCCCTGTTCGTCTTTGAGGGGGGCGTAGGACCGGAAGGAACCGACTACAATTTGTCATGGCAGGCCGTGTCGGGACGACTCTATGGTATATGGATTAACACCAATGTGTTGACGAATGTGGTTTGGCAACCGGTGCCGGGTTTGAGCAATTTGTGGGGCAGCGGATGGGTGACTGTTGCGGACACCAACGAGGTGGATGCCGCAATCCGTTATTATCGCTTGGAGACGCAGTTGGAGTAATGTAGGTGTATATGAACGAGAGGGAGTAATATATGAAAGTGGAAAATGGAGTTCGCGTGATGGCCGGTACGATGGTGTTGATCAGCGTCGTGCTGACCTGGTTGCATCATCAAGCGTGGCTATTGCTCGGCGCCTTTGTCGGAATCAATCTGATCCAGTCGGCGTTTACGGGATTCTGCCCTGCGTGCATCATTCTGAAACGCTGTGGATTGGAGCAAGACCGCGGCGGCTGCGCCCGCGACTGAGCGGGTTACGCACAGGCTATCGCCTTCGCAATAATCAATGTGGAAATGTATTAAACGTAGAAATGTTATTACCCGTTACCAGGTGAAAGGAGGACTCGATGTCCGTTTCTCATCAAAGACTTGGAAGGCATGGTGTCTTGGTCAGCAATATTTGTTTAGGGACGATGAATTTTGGCTGGCATACCTCCGAAGAGGATAGTTTTGCGATCATGGATCGAGCCCTCGAATTGGGCATTAACTTTTTTGACACGGCGGATGTTTACGGCTGGTCCGTGGAGCAGGGTCTCACCGAGGAAATTATTGGGCGCTGGTTGGCACAGGGAGGAGGCCGACGCGATGCGGTCGTTCTCGCGACGAAAGTCTACAACCCGGTGGACCGAAAAGCCAACTTGCCGGAAGTCAACAGTGATGGCCGCAGTTTAAGTGCATATAAAATCCGTAAGCATTGTGAAGGGAGCTTGCAACGCTTGCAGACCGATTGCATTGATCTGTACCAGATGCATCACGTCGATCACGAATGTCCATGGGATGAAACCTGGAGTGCCTTCGATAACTTAACGAAGCAGGGCAAAGTCGTTTATGTCGGCTCGAGCAATTTTGCCGGCTGGGATATTGCCACAGCCTGCCAGGAGGCGAGCAAACGTGGGTTGATGGGGTTGGTCAGTGAGCAGAGTATTTATCATCTCGATAACCGCATGGTGGAGCTGGAAGTGATCCCTGCTTGCCGACACTATGGCTTGGGCCTGATTCCCTGGAGCCCGTTGGCGGGCGGTTTGTTGGGCGGCGCCTTGGAGAAGGCTCAGTCGGGTCGACGTACCAGTGAACATTTTGAAAAACAGGTAGCCGAAAAGCGCGACCAGTTAGAGCGTTATGAGGCCTTGTGCAAGGAAATTGGTCACCCGCCGGGAGAGGTTGCGCTGGCCTGGCTGCTGCACAATCCCATTGTCACGGCGCCCATCATCGGTCCTCGAACGATGGAACAGCTGGAGAGTGCGGTCGGCGCGGCCAGCATCGAACTGGATCAGGATACCCTGACGAAGTTGGATGAGATTTTCCCCGGTCCCGGGGGTGAAGCGCCGATGGCTTACGCTTGGTAGGTTAGGGCAGGCGAGGTTGCCGGTGCAGTCATCGGCCCATTCGTTTGCCGACGAAATGACCGCACTGCTGTACCCTTCTGGTTTATCGACGAGTGTATACGTCCGAAACATTTTGTGGAGTTCTTGGATATGAATGAGTTTATCTATCTACTGCCAATCGCGATTGCCTTCTTCCTGGCGTTTAATATGGGCGCAAGCGGCACCGCGCCCTCCTTTTCGGCTGCGTATGGAGCCAATCTGATTAAGCGCGAGTCGATCCCCGGCCTCTTTGGCTTGTTTGTCCTATTGGGAGGGCTGTTGGCAGGACACAAGGTGATGGCCACCATTGGTGGCGCGATCCTGCCGGCCACGCAGATGAGTTTTGTGGTGGTGTCCATTGTGCTGCTTTCATCCGCGCTCTCGCTCCTTTTTGCGAATCTGCTCAAAGTGCCGCAATCCACCAGTCAGTCGACCATTTTTGCGCTAGCGGGTTGTGCGCTCTTCTTTGGCAGTCTGCAGACGCGAAAGCTATTGTTGGAAATTGTGCCGTTGTGGTTTGTGCTGCCGTTTGTTGCGTTTCTGCTCACCGCACTGCTGGCCACCGGTGCCAAACGATTGAAGTCTACACAGATCGTGGTCAGCTTTAGCAATATATCGACACATAAATATTGGAAGGTGATCACGATCGCGTGTTCCTGTTACGTGGCGTTTTCGATCGGCTCAAACAACGTCGCCAATGCGGCTGGACCGATCGCCTCACTGCTGCGGAATGAAATAGGCATCAATGAAGAAGTGTCCACGTTGATGCTCTCGCTGATCTGCATCTTGTTGGTGGCGCCTTGGTTCGGGATTGGGGGCTCAATGCTGGGCGGTCGCGTCTTGTCCACGACGGGCAAGGACATGGTGGAGATGGGCCCCTCGTCGGCCGCCTTGGTTTCGGTAGTAACCGCTTCGCTCTTGTTGTTTGCCTCACTCACGCGTGGCATACCCGCGTCACTGGTTCAAATGAACACCTTTGCCATTATGGCCATCGGTTATGTTAATCGCCATAAAGTAGATATGAAAAAATCTGTTGTGCTGAAGCTGTGGGCGATCTGGCTGGCGGCACCGTTAATCGCCTTCGTTATCGCATTCGCATTAACCGCCGCGAGTTCATGGGCGGGACTGATCTGACCTCGGGCCTAGCTTATCGGGGCGGACCATCGGTCGCGCATCAGCGTGATAACCAGCTCTATGCAGTCTGCCCTAACCGTGGTGCAGGGCGACGGACTTGATCAGGGCGAAGCAGCGTTTGCCCGCTTCGAGGCCGAGGCGGTTCAGCGAGGACGTGGTGATCTGGGCGAGCAGCGTTTGTCCATTCTCGAGGTGAGTGGTGACGAGGCTTTCGCCGCGTGGCCCAGCATGGATGGCCGCGATGGTGACGGGCAAGCGATTGATGACGCTGATGCCTTCGGGTTCCGCAGTTGCGAGAATGACGTCGCGTGCGCGGATCCGTAGCCGCTGCGGGCCGCGGTCGGGTGTCCCGTCCAAGCCGGGAACGCGGAGTGTCACGCCGTCACACTCAAACCGACACAATTCCTCTGCGTCGCTGGCGGATAACGTGCCTTCCAGCACGGAAACGGGTCCTTCCTCATCGAATAGCGGCGAGTCGGGACGCGTCAGCGCATCATGCAATGCCTCCACGCGTTCCACCCGTCCGTTCTCCATAAATGCAACGCGATCGGCCAGTCGCTCAACCTCATCGGGAACGTGGGTCACCAGCAGGATCGGCACCCGCGCTTCGCGCGAGAGACGGGTTAGGAAGGGCATAATCTCGCGTTTGGTTTGCGTGTCGAGCGCCGCCAGCGGTTCATCGAGCAAAAGTAATTGTGGGCTACACAAGAGGGAGCGCCCGAGTGCGATGCGCTGGCGTTGTCCGCCGGACAATTGATCGATCCGCCGGTCCAATAACGGTCCCAGTCCCAGTAGTTCGGCAACTTCGGGCAAATGCAGTCGGCGCAGGTCGGCTGGTGTGCGCTGGTAGCCGTATTCGAGGTTGCCGCGTACATCGCGATGCGGCAACAGGCTATGTTCCTGAAAGACGAGGCCGATCCGGCGTTTGGCGAGCGGCACGAATGCGGTGTCGTGTTGCCAGGTCTGATCGCCGTAGCTGACGCGGGCCCCGC
>SLAD01000078.1 GCA_007126995.1 Kiritimatiellia bacterium
GTGAGCGAAGCCGAAGAGCTCGTCGGTCTCGACATTGGTGAGCATGGTATGGAAGCTTATTCCGGGTTTGAGATCTACACCACGCAGTGATTGAGTCAGATCACGCAATAACAGGAGAAAGAGAATGAAACTAATTGTGGCATATATTCAGCCGGAGCGCTTGAACGCGGTGAAGCAGGCCCTCTACGAGAAAGAGGTGTATCGCCTGTCCGTGATGAACGCGCTGGGGTGCGGTCAGCAAAAGGGTTACCACGAGAGCTATCGCGGCTCGGATATCGAGGTCAACCTGCTCAAGAAGATTCGCCTCGAGGTGGCGGTCAACGATGAATTCGTTGACTCGACCGTGGACGCGATCATCAAGGGCGCGCGCACCGGCAAAATTGGCGATGGCAAGATCTTTATCTCGGAGCTCACCGAATGCATCCGCATTCGTACGGGTGAAAAGGGTAAGGAAGCCATTGGGAGTTAACAAGTAATGTGTCCGGATGTTGTATCGGCGATCATCAAACGCATCAAATTCTGGGGGATTGATGCGGGCGTAGCCGGTGCAGCATCCGGATTATCTTTACCAATTTTGGTTGCACCCCCGTAAAAAATACAAATAATACGCACAGGATCGATTGGTGATGGGCACCAAGGGATCTGAATGCAGGAGGAAAAGCATGAGTAAAGTAAGTAAGGTAGTTGGATCCGGCCTTTTGGCTGGGATGTTGTTGGTCGGTCCGGCCGCTGTAAACGCCGCCGACGTGACCATTGGAGCAGATGTGGCCTCGTCCTATGTATGGCGCGGTATCACCATCAACGAGGATGCGGTCATTCAGCCGTCTGTCCTGGTTGAGCATGATAGCGGCTTTGCACTGGAAGTCTGGGCCAACTTTGATTTGGGTGATGACGACGGCGCTTTTGCTGAACGTCAATTCTCCGAAATCAATTTTGACATCTCGTACACGCTCGACCTCGATGTCGCTAGCGTGACCTTGGGCTACATTGAATACATGTTCCCCGGTGATGGCGACATCTCGGTGGACGAAGACGGCGGGGCCAGTGGCGTTGCTGCGGCTGATCGGGACATTTACGTCAGCGTCGGCACGGAAGTGGTTGGGCTCGGCATCGACCTGACTCTCTATCAGGGCGCTTCGTCCAGCGACGCGACCTACATCGTGTTGGCCGCCGACTACGGCTATGAAGTTATTGATAACCTGACCTTGGGTATCAACGGCTCCATCGCTTGGGGTGGCAAGGGCGCCACCGCATCCGGCGATGACGGCATGCATGATTACCTGATCGGCTTGACCGCTGATTATGAAGTCATGGAAGGCCTCGAGGTCGGTCTTTTCGCGAACTATGTTGGTTCATTGGACAGCGATGTGCTGCCGGACGAAGCCGTTCGTGAAGATTTTGTCGGCGGGCTGGGCGTGTACTACACGTTCTAATCCGATCGCAAGGATCATCAAAAACCCTGCCCTTCGGGGCAGGGTTTTTTTTTGCCCTTTACTGGGCCTGGCCGAGCGCGTCCCGAATCGCACGGATATCCGCCCCAAACATGCCCACCTGAAAGCCCGCCTCACGCACTCGCGCGGAAGACTCACGCGCCAACAGCAGCAAAAGCAGCAAGTCGACAAAGGGGATAAACATACCGATCACCCAAATGGGGGCATAACCGATCTTGATCAAGCTGGCCAATCGATAGGTAAAGTAGACGCGGAAAGGCAATAAAACCAGAAAGAGTGGCGGGAACATCGGCCACAACAAGTTGACCAGCAGGCAGTAGGTAACCCCTCGCTGCGCTTTCGCGATAGCCAGTATATGCTCAAGATCTGCGCGGGCTTTGGACATGCGCGCAACGATAGCGCAGCCTTCCGCTGCGCACCAACCCGAAAACTACACTCCGGCAGCGGATCGCCCGGCCAGTTGTTCGCGCAGTTTTTCCCCCACGGCGGCCAAAGCAAACGGCTTCTGCAACAAGCTCGGATTAACCACACCGCAATCCGCCATCTCGATCCGGTCCATACTATAGCCGGACATAAAGATACAGCGCATCGTCGAGCGCTTACCAATCATCTGACGGGCCAATTCCTGCCCAGTGATACCGGTCATAATGCAGTCGGTGATCAAAAGATCAATTCCGTCGTCGTATTGATCCGACAAAGCCAGCGCCTCCTCACCCGAGCCGGCCGTCAACACCGTATACCCATAGCCTTGCAGGTACTGCTCCAAGGTTTCGACAATGCTGGGCTCATCGTCGACGACCAGGATAGTTTCATGGCCCGTCTCATCGGCCCCCTCGGTCTCCCGCTCAGCCGAGACAACAACGGTGGCATAACGGCTCGCCACCGGGAAATATAGATCAAACCGGGCCCCCTTCCCCGGAGCGCTGTTGACCGTGATGATGCCTTTATTTTGATTTACAATACCGTATACATTGGCGAGGCCCAGCCCGGTTCCCTTCGCTTTAAGCTTAGTCGTAAAGAACGGATCGAAGACGCGCTCAAGGTCTTCATGTTCGATTCCCTCCCCGCTATCTGAAACGGACAAATGCACACAGGACCCGGCCTCCGTGTTGGGATAAATACTGCAGACATCTTCATCGATTTCGGAGTGCCCAATTTCGATGGTGAAGGAGCCCCCCTGCGGCATGGCGTCGCGGCTGTTAGCGGCCAAATTCATCAGAATTTGTTGGATTTGCGACGGATCCATATAAACCTCGGCGGGCTGCCCGGCCGACCGGATCTGCACCTCGATCGTTTCGCCCAGCAGGCTGCCCAACATGTTTTTCATCTCCGCGACCAGCGTGTTCAGGTCCAACACTTTTGGGACGATCATTTGACGCCGCGCGAAGCCCAGCATCTGGCGGGTCAGATCGGCGGCATATTTCGATGCCCGGATGATCTCTTCAAGGTCCGCCAGCACGGGATGACCGGACTCCAAGCGCTTCGCCGCCAGATCGGCGTAACCCAAAATGATCTGCAAGCTATTGTTATAGTCGTGCGCGATGCCGCCCGCCAGATGCCCAACGGCTTCCATCTTCTGGGCGTGAATCAGTCGTTGCTCCAGCTCCTCGCGCCGCGCCAGCTCCCGGATTTGCGCGGTGATATCCCGCTGCACGGCGACATAGTTGGTAATTCTTCCTGCCGCGTCGCGAACTGGGGAAATGGAGGTTTCAACGGTATATTCCTCACCGGCTTTGGTGCGATTCATCAAGCGTCCCTGCCACCGCATCCCGCCCTTGATCGTTTGCCACAGCTCCTCGTAGACCCCATCCGGCTGCAGGCCACTTTTCACAATGCGCGGATTCTGGCCAATCACCTCCGCCGCCGTATATCCGGTGAGCTCGGTAAAGGCAGGATTGACATAATTGATCGCGCCACCCTCATCGGTAATCACAACCGTTTCACCGGACTGCTCAATCCCCGCAATCAAGCGGCCGACCGCCGCTTCAGCAGAAAAGCGTGCCAACGTGGCCTGAATGAACTGGCTGACAATCCGCAAGAATTCCAAGCTACCCGAGTCGCGCGCGGCCTTTTGTTTGATGTCATCAACCACGAGCACACCGATAATTTTGCCATCCCGCCGCATGGGCACGACCGTAAACCGGACGTGATCCGCCCGGTCACACACCGCGGCCGATCCCGGCGCACTCAACACCAGCGGCAAAACCGTATCATGATCCAGCAATCGCTTCTCCAGCGCCTGATAAGCCGATTCGGTCCAATGCGACAAGCCCGACAGGATGCCGGGCGCGCACCATTCGTATGGGGCATGGTTGCCATCGCACTCGTCACCACGCAGCAAATAAATACGATCCGCCCCAATCAGTTGGCCCGCGCGTAACAACACCGACATAACGGCCTGGGAAGAGCGATCGGCTTTCGCCTGCATCAGATCCTGGGACATCTCCAGCAGCGCTTTTTGCAATTGGTCGCGCTCCGCCAACATCTCGTTGCGCTGTTTGAGCTCTTCGTTAACTGCGATCACGCTCAGGGCGTAGGCGATGTCAGCGGCCACCTCGCTCAACAATTCGTGCTCTTCCGCATCCCCAACATGCGCGTCCGAGGCAGTCACTGTCAGGATGCCGTGACAGCGCCCCTGATGCCACAGTCCGATCGACAACGCCCCGCGCCCCATACAGGGCTGCTGCAACGCGCAGCGCTCACAATGCGTTATCATGTCCTTTACCGGCATCAGACGATCCGTCTGACGGACCTGCCTGACGCAGGGCGGGACACGGCCTTCCGCCATATCTTGAATCAACTCGTCAAAGGCATGGTTATAGCCGGCCTGCGCCGAATGCGTGACTTGATCCGCTTCATCCCACAGCACCATCCAAGCCGATTCGTAATCACGCGTACCCGCCAGCAACGAACAAATCCGTTCAATCAGCGCCTGGTGGTCGCGCACGTGAACAATCGCATGCGCGATACTGCGCGTCGTGGCGTAGAGTCGCTGACTACGTTGCACATTGCGAAGCGCCACCATGCGCTCCTCCTCCAGCGACAACGCGCGAGCCAGCATACGAATCACAGCGACATGTTGCGGAGTCACCGACACATTATCGGTATACACCACCGCGAGTGCCCCGACCGGTTCCCCCTGCAGCAGCACAGGATGACCGACATAGGTCTTGAGCCCATACTTTCGCACACTCGCGTCAGTCTCAGCATATACGCTGCTATCCAGATCATTGAGTACAACGGTACGGTCTCCGCCCCGAACAATGACATCGTGACAGATATGCCCCTCGGCATCATCCCGTCGAGACAGGTCGGGCGGCAACTGGTGCTCCGCACACACGATCAACGACTTTCGCCCTTCATCAAACCGATTGTACAACGCCGCCGCACCGTCCAGAAGCTCGCAGCTTCGCCGCACGAGCGTAGCGATGTTGCGCTTGCAATCGGGCCCCAAATCCATGAATAGATCGCCGATCGCCGTGACCGCCTCACGGCCAGCGATGACTTCTGAATCGTCTACTATACGATCGCCTTGCTTGAACTGCGGGGAATCGCTCTGCATAGAAAAAAGGACTTTCGGTTAAGTGGTCATACGCCCGTTCTGAGCCGCATGCCATCCGCGAATCTATACTGACCAAGGGCTGACTTCAAGTGGAGATCGGTTTTACGGGTATTTACGGGTATTCTCGTATTCTCCCAGCCCAGCAGTAAAGCCGACGGCCACTAATAGCCCGCATCGCGTCGTGGCGAGATGCCGCGCTTGCCCTCGCGGGCAACTACAATGGTGGCAGCGCGGCCTCAATCTGGCTGCGATTTTCCTCCATCCACGGCGGCAAGCATACCCGCTCACCCAGGCTCTCGGCAGGCTCATCAATCGTGAAGCCGGGGCCGTCGGTGGCAATTTCGAACAGGATGCCGCCGGGCTCGCGATAGTAGATCGACTGGAAGTAGCAACGCTCCATTACAGGAGATACCCCCAGCCCGCGCTCTTGCAAGATCGTCTGCCACGCCTTCTGCTGCTCGGCGTCCGGCACCCGAAAGGCGACGTGATGCACCGTTCCGGCGCTACCTTGACCGTGTCGAAGCTCCGATTGGTTCAACACATCCACCACCGAAGCATAATCGGCCGCCCCTTTGTGACGGGTGCGATCCGGCGCGGTTTCGTCGGTGGCCGGAAAGCCCATCACCTCCGTTAGCAATGCCCGCGTACTGTCCGGCTTGTAGCTGGCGAGGGTCACCCCGTAAAATCCGCGGATGGCATATTCGACCGGCACCACGCTGTCCGCCCCGATTTCGAACGTGCTGAGGCTATCGAGCGGAGCCTCGACCAACTCGAGCGCCAAGCCGTCGGGATCCTCGAACGCCAACACGGATTGCCCAAACCGATCCTGCGAGGCGGTGGCTGTGATCTTCGCTTCCGCCAATCGTTCCTGCCAGTACGCGAGGGCGCCGACAGGAATCGCAAACTGCGTCACCACCACTTGCGGCGCGCCGACCCGGCCAAGTCCTGCGCCTTCCCATACGAAGAAGGTCATGGCCGATCCGGGTCGGCCGAGAAAGTCGCCGTAATAGAGGTGATAGGCGCTGGGGTCATCAAAGTTGACGGTCACTTTGACCATGCGCATGCCGAGCGTCTGCGTGTAAAACGCGACATTGCGTTTGCCGTCCGCCGTGATCGCGGTGACGTGATGTATTCCGGGTAAAGTGGCTTTCATGCGATATCCTTTCAATCCAACTCGATAAACAGTGACCGTCGCGTGGCCGGATGCACGTGCTTGGTGCGGTGTCCCTTTCCGGTCACGTCTTCCATGAGCAGAATTTCTCCGCCCACAAACTCACGTGACTCCCCGTCCGACACCTCCAGCTCGATTTCGCCATCAAGCAACACGATATATTGCCGTGCCGGGGCGTTGTGCCAGTCGTAATCGTAATGCGGTTCATTCTTACGAAAGATCAGCGACTTGACCGGCACACGCTCCGAAAGGTGACCGATTTGTCCGGCATCGGCTAAATCAACGGTCACATCTTCAAAATGTGTTTCGCCGTCAGGGTCGGCATATACGCGGGTTACTTTCATAAAACATGCTCCTCAATCGGTTGCAGTGTACGCATCGATCAGCTTGCGACAGACTTCGATTTCGTCGTCATTCACTGCATGGGGCAAACCGGGATAGCGCCGCACTTCGACGTCCGCCTGCAATTTCTTCACTAACGCTGCCGATTCCTCCACGCGCGTGAACGGGACATGCGGGTCCGGATCGTTGGCGCCAATGAAGATGGGCGTGTGATCGAATGAGCCCGCATCGTCGCGCGTCATCCCTTCCGGTCCGATGTAGCCGCCGGTGAGCGCCATCACGGCACCGTACCGGCGCGGATTGCGAATGGCATATTCAAGCGAAAGACAGGCGCCTTGCGAAAAACCCAATAGCCCGAGACGCTCGGCGGGGACCCCCTCGTCCAGAACGTGTTGCACGAGCTCGTCAATTTGTTGCAGCGCATGATCCAAATGCGGTTGGTTCTGCTCAATGGGCGCGAGAAACGAATACGGGTACCACGTCCCGCCCGGCGCTTCCGGTGCCAGCGCCGCAAGCGCTGGCCGATCCAGGGCGTCGTAAACGCCCAAAATGTCGGCTGCCGACGCGCCGCGTCCGTGAATCAGAATCAATGCCGCCCCAGCCGCGCGGGGTGACGGTCCTTTTGAAGAGTAGCTTTTCATGGGTTCACTATAAGGTGTTGACCCAAATCCGCAAGGCGGCGAGCGCTTCCCGGATTTGACGAGCGCAGGGCGATCTGGGAGATGACCATCACAGATGCGATCGGCATCATTCGTGGCGATGCAAACGCTGCCACCGCATATTTGCGTCGTACCACGGAGAGCCATTTACTGGAACGATTTCAACCGATTGTCGCCGATGCCTTGCAACAGACTGGCGCGACGCGCCTGTATGGCGAGGTGGCCTCCGCCTATAACCTGATCGCCCCTGCCGACCGCACAATCGATCCAGAACTTGACCGCTACGTTACGGGACAAGCAATTGCCGGACTCTTCACGCTGATCGCGGAGGAGGAGGCGCGCATCCGGACCGATCCGGTAGCGCGCACCACCGCCGCCATGCGCCAGGCTTTCCGTTAGAGCGTATTGATTTATTCTCGGGATCGCGGGCAGCAACCGGCGATCCGCATCCGCCTTCGCAAGGCCTACGGCGAGACAAGAGCGGACGCCCTACAGAAGACGCCTATCACTGGGCTGTAGGGCCGTCGCTTGCGACGTGCCGTGTTGGCCAGAGAATGTACCGAAAAGATACTGAGCCTCGCACTACGCCAGCTTGCGCGGCTTGTCCTGCTTCGCGAGTTGGCGCAGCAGCGCCTCCGGATCCTTGAACCGGCTCGTCATCATCATCGCCGCGATGATGAACGGCTTGGCGCCAGCTTCCTTGTAGGTCTCTAAGCGATAGCGTTCAAAGACGGACGCCGCGACTTCGCCCTCCTTACAGGACACATCGGTAATGTCAGCGGGAAGACAGTGCATGTAGAGGGCCTTGCCGCCCTTGGTCAGCTTCATCTTCTCTTCCGTGCATTCCCAGTCCTTGAATTGGGCGTTCTCCGCCAGACACTCCTTCTCGAGAGCCTTCAATCCCTCTTGATCCTTGGCCCGCAACAGGTCGGTGCGCTTACCCATGACGTGATACGGCGCCCACGATTTCGGATACACGATGTCGGCATCCTTGAACGCTTCGTCCATCGAGTTGCTATGCGTGAAGTTGCCGCCGGACGCGCTGGCATTCTTTTTCGCGACCTCGACTACGTCCGGAATCAAATCATACTTCTCCGGATGTGCCAGATGCACGTCCATGCCGAACCGCGTCATCAGACCGATGATGCCCTGCGGCACGGAGAGCGGCTTGCCGTAGCTAGGCGAATAGGCCCAGGTCATCGCGATCTTCTTGCCCTGCAGATTATCCAAGCCACCGAAATGCTCTTTCAGCCACATCAGGTCCGCCATCGACTGCGTGGGGTGATCGACATCACACTGCAGGTTCACGATCGCGGGACGCTGCGGCAGCACGCCGTTCTTGAATCCGTCATCCAACGCCTCGGCCACTTCCAGCATGTACGTGTGGCCTGCGCCCAAGTACATATCGTCGCGGATACCGACAATCTCGGTAAGGAACGAAATCATGTTCGCGGTTTCACGCACGGTTTCGCCGTGGGCAATCTGCGACTTCGCTTCATCCAAATCCTGCACCGCCAAGCCCAGCAAGTTGGAGGCGGAGGCAAACGAGAAGCGTGTGCGCGTGGATTGATCGCGGAAGTTGGATATGGCCAGACCGGAATCAAAGCAACGCAGCGACACGTTGGCGCGATAGAGTTCGCGCAGCGTTTCCGCGACGCTCAAGACGGCCTTGAGTTCGTCCGGGCTCTTGTCCCAGGTGAGTAGAAAATCTGTGCCGTACAGGTCGGCATTCAGTTGTTTAAGTGCGCTCAACGGCGCGAGGGGGTCAGACATGGTTCCAGCTCCTTCTCTAATGATTCCCGCCGTCAATCTTCATCGTGACGACGTATTGATCTACGACGATTACGTGATCGCAATCACCCTTAAGGATAACAGAAAGGCGTGGTGGGAAAAGAGGAATCTGCGAGGATGACGGGCCAGATTGACGCTGCAATTCATCCAGCGTACATTTTTCGCCACATGACGTCCGATAACTGGCAACCGGTCCTGCAGGGGCAAGACCGCGACGAACTGGTCCGCCTTACGGATCAGCCGGGGGGATGTTTTGTGCCCGATTTGCCTGCTGCCGCACAGGCGTACGTGACAGCCGCACTGCAGCCCGCGCTCAATCGCGCCCTGGTTGTGGTGCTGGACGGGCCGCGCACGCTGGAGGATTTCGCCCGCGATTTCGGCAGCTTTTGCCCCGATCTCGAGGCGGCCTTTTATCCGCCCTGGGAAACCCTGCCCGGGCGCGGCGGCGCGCCGCTGGCCGATCTGCTGGGCGATCGTCTGAACGTCTTGCGGCGCTGCCTCGAATCTTCACCCCCACCAGTAATCCTGACCTGTGTGCAAGCCTTGATGCAAAAGACCTTGGCGCCGGAGGCGCTGACTGAGGGACGTTATCGCCTGACGCGCGATCAAGCCTATCCCTTGCAGCCCTTCCTCGAGAGCCTCGACCAGCTCGGCTATGATTTTGAGGCGGAAGTGGCGGCTAAAGGGCAAGCCGCGCATCGCGGCGGCATCGTCGACGTCTGGCCGCCTTCGGAGGATTGGCCAATCCGGTTGGAGTTTTTCGGCGACACGCTCGACTCGATTCGCACCTTCAATCCCGAGGACCAGCGCTCGATTGATCGCTTGAGCGAAATCACCATTCTGCCCGCGCGGGAGCAATCGGATGATCTGGACCAAGCCCAGCGCACCGCCACGCTGCTGGATTACCTTTCGCCGGACAGCCTGTGGGTTTGGTGCGACGAAGATCAAGTGCGCGCGCATGCCGAACAATACGAAACGGTGATTGCCGACTCCGGCGCGTCCGCGCACACGTGGTCCTACGACACCCTGCGGCGCAACATTCGCAAACACTTTACGCGCGGGCCGCTCTATCTGGGCGGCCGCAAGCCGCGTACTGCCGCGAGTCATGCGCTTTCGATTCGCGCCATCGCGGGATTGCCGTCGCTGGAACGCACCGGCTTGGATCAAGGCGCGCTGGAAGAAGCACGCCGCGATTTCGTGCGCGATCTGGAAAAACGCGCCCGGGCCGGGGAACACGTGCGCATCTTCTTCGGCACACAAGGCACGCGCGATCGATTCGTGGAATGGCGCGGCGAATCGGGCGACACCGCGGCCTGTTTTGAACTGGTTTCAGCACCCCTGTCGGAAGGCTTTCACTATACCGACGGCCACCAACTGATTGTCTCGGAGCACGACCTGTACGGGCGCCGCCGCCAGCAGCGCGGGCGTTACGACCCGCACGCCCGCCGCGCCGGGCCCCGCAAGGTAAGTGGCGCGCGGATCAGTGAGTGGCGCGACATTCAGCCCGGCGAGTTGGTGGTGCACATTGAACACGGCATCGGCCGCTATCTGGGCCTGTACGAGATCGCAATGAACGGCCAGCGCCAGGAAGTGCTGACAATTGAATACGCCGACGCCGCCAAAATCTATTTACCGGTCTCGCAGGCGCATCTGCTGAGTCGCTATGTCGGCTTTGGCAAGCAGCGTCCTAACCTGCACGCGCTCGGCGGCAAACGGTGGGGCCGTGAGAAAGTGGCTGCGGAGCGCGCGGTGCGCGATCTGGCGGCCAATTTGCTGGAAACGCAGGCTGCCCGCCAACTCATGGCGGGCCATGCCTTTGCGGCTGATGCACCTTGGCAACACGAGTTTGAAGCGACCTTTCCCTTCGAAGAAACAGATGATCAGCTCCGCGCCATCACCGACGTGAAGAAGGACATGGAGAGCGAGCGCCCGATGGACCGCTTAATTTGCGGCGATGTCGGTTACGGGAAAACCGAGGTCGCCATGCGGGCCGCTTTCAAGGCGGTGATGGACGGGCGCCAAGTCGCCCTGCTCGTCCCCACCACCATTCTGGCGCAACAACACTACGAGACGTTCTCGCAACGCATGGCCGCCTTTCCCGTTCGGATCGAGATGCTCAGTCGCTTCCGCACCCGTGCCGAGCAGCGCCAGATTGTAGAGGACCTGAACGCCGGCCGCGTGGATATTGTGATCGGCACCCATCGACTCGTGCAGCCGGACGTGCAATTCAAAAACCTGGGGCTGGTGATTGTCGATGAAGAGCAACGGTTCGGCGTGGAGCACAAGGAACACTTGAAGGCGTTGCGCCAACTGGTTGACATGCTGACCATGACGGCCACGCCAATTCCGCGCACCTTATATATGAGTTTGGCGGGCGCCCGCGACATCAGCACGATCCAAACCGCGCCGCAACAGCGATTGCCGGTCGAAACCATCGTGACCGAATACCGCAACGACGTGATTCGTGATGGCATACGACGCGAATTGGCGCGCGAAGGACAAGTTTTCTTTTTGCACAATCGCGTACAAACGATCGAGAAGGCACGCGAGCATTTGTTGAAACTGGTCCCCGAAGCGCGCATCGCGGTCGGGCACGGCCAAATGAATGAGCACGAGCTGGAGGCGGTCATGACCGCGTTCGTGCGCGGCGAATATGACGTGCTTTTGTGTACCACGATCATCGAGAGCGGTGTCGACATTCCCAACGTCAACACCATCTTTATCGAGCGGGCCGACCGTTTCGGCTTGTCGGACCTGTACCAACTGCGCGGTCGGGTTGGCCGTTACAAGCACAAGGCGTATGCCTACTTACTGCTACCCAAGCATGGTCAGCTTTATTCAGCGGCGAGGGAGCGCGTGCGGGCAATTCGAAAATATTCCGGCTTAGGATCGGGGTTCAAGTTGGCCTTGCGCGATCTCGAAATCCGCGGAGCCGGCAATATTCTTGGCGCGGAGCAGAGCGGGCACATCGCCGCCGTGGGCTTCGATCTCTACTGTCAGTTCTTGAAGCGCACCGTCGCGCGACTGAAAGGAGAAGCGCCGCCACCGATTATTGACGTCGATCTGCGTCTCGACTTCATTGACAGCGCGCCCTCCCACGCCGAGGCCGACAATGCTGCCGTCATCCCAACCGAGTACATGGAAGACGAGCATCTGCGCGTGAATGTGTACCGCAAGCTGGCCGGGCTATCGAACCTGGACGAGTATGAGGAGCTTAAGGCGGATTTGATTGATCGGCTCGGCCCGATCCCGCCGGCCCTGGAACGCTTGCTGGACATTGCCCGACTGCGCATTCACGCCCACGAACGAGGAATCGGCGAAATCGAGACGCGGGACGGGAAAGTCATGATGAAGCAGCACCAGCAATTCATGATGATCGACAAACGCTTCCCGCGCCTGCAAAGCAGCAATGCGTCAGGCAAGATTCAGGAACTGACCGCGCTGGTGAAGGATTGGCCGGGTTGATGGGGCGGCAAATGCCCCCAGCGGCTCGTCCAGAGGATTCGCCCTGCACCACCAGCAAAAAAGCATTGCCATAATAATCCGTTTTGGTTGTATGAGCGCGATGAATGAATTGAAGGCAAAGCCGATTATCGAACCGCAAACGCAGCGTTCGCTGACGTTGTCGATTTGTGATGGCGCGTTTGCCACCATTATGGCGTCGCTGGCAGGCGGCGTATTTCTGGTTGGGTTTGCGATCAACGTGCTGGGCGCCACCACGGTTCAGGTGGGTATTCTAGCCGCGCTCCCGCTCTCGGCCAACCTGGTGCAAATGCTGGGCTCCTTGATCCTGGAAACCTTGGGGCGTCGCCGCATCGTCTGCATTGTGTTCGCCACGCTGGCGCGGCTGTTTTGGATTCTGATCCTGTTACTACCTTTGGCGTTGTTCGATGGCGTGGGCGATGCGCGGGTCTGGTTGCTGGTGGTGTTTGTCGGCTGCTCATCGGTTTTGGGCTCGATGTCCAGCGTAGCTTGGCTGGAATGGATGAGTGATATCGTTCCCGCTTCCATCCGCGGCGCATTCTTTGGCAAGCGCAACATGGTGTGTGCGGCGGCCGGCATGGTGGCCGTACTGGCGGGCGGTTACTTCTTGAATCGCTGGGAACTCATGCACGGCAAGGAGGACCCCTACGGCTATCTGATTCTCTTCGGCCTCGGGCTGCTGTGCGGCCTGATCTCATCCGCGGTGTTATTCGGCATACCGGATCCCAAGGCCAGTCGCGACGCCGACGCGCCGCCGTTTTCCTGGTCTCGTTTCGCGGACCCTCTTCGCGACGCCAATTTCCGCAAGCTGGTCTTTTACGTCGGCGCGTTCATGTTTGTGACGCAAATGGCGGGCCCGTTCTATGCCGTCTACATGATCGAGACGCTATCGATCGATTTCAGCACCATTACGTGGTTCATCACGTTCGCCACGCTGGCCTCGCTCTTCATGCTTCGCATTTGGGGACCGATTGCAGACGAGTTCGGCAATAAGCCGATCCTCATCGTAGCCGGATTGGCGCATGCGCTGATTCCCCTAAGCTGGGTGGTCGCACAGCGAGGTGCCTTCTTCTGGCCGATCACGGTGGCGCATATTCTGTCCGGCATGTTTTATGCCGCCATCTTGCTCGCGCACCTGAACATCCTCATCAAACTTTCGCCGGAGCGCGGGCGCTCCATCTATATTGCCGCGTTCAACGGCATGATTGGCTTGGCGGTCGCCATCGCCCCGATTGTGGGCGGATGGCTGTTGGGACTGACCGAATCGATCACCTTCACGGTAGGCAACTGGGAAATCAATCACTTGCATCTACTATTCCTGCTATCCGGTGCGCTGCAATTGGCCGTGCTCTTCATGCTGTTTGCGGTTCATGAGGAAGGCTCTGCGCCTTCGCGCACGGTTATTCTGCAATTACGCAATGACCTCGATCCGCAAACCGGCATCGCGGGTGTCTCCGACTTCGTGACCCTGAAGGCGAGTCGCACCACGGGCGCGTTGCGCAATTGGGATAGTCGCACGGATGAATGGGCGGCACGATCCGAATCACGGATCGCAGACCGGCTGGACCGGATCGAACAGCGCTGGCAACTCTTCAGCCGCACGAAACGCTTTCTATGGGAGACCTGACCATGAACGACATCAACATCTGGCAAGAAATCGCTGACACGATGAGGGGCTTGTTCGGCGGCTTGCTGAACTTCAGCGAGCAGGCGGTAACGCAGGGCCTGCCCAGGCTGATCCTCGCGGGCGTCACATTGATTGTAGGCTGGCTCGTCGCCGTCTTTGTTCGCAAGCTGACCGCGAAGGGCTTGCGGGGATTCGGCTTCGATGTGGTGACGGATCGAGTCGGACTGAACGCATATCTTGATCAACGCGGCGTGCACGCCGCACCGTCGGCGATCGTGGCCTGGGCCCTGTATGCCTGGATTCTATACAGCGCGCTGCTGCTGGCCTTTGAGCGGATCGCGTTCGAAACCGGTATCGCGCTGCTCGCGGCCATCGCGATTTGGCTACCCCGCATTCTCGTGGCGCTGATCCTGCTGGCGATTGGCCAATGGATCGGGCGCTGGCTGGGCTCGATCGTGACCCGCGCCGCGCATGTGGCCATGATCCCGTTCGCGCCGATTTTCGGGGGCTTGGTTCAACTCGGCATTTTGATCTTCGCGCTGATGCTGTCCGTCCGCTATCTGGGACTGGCGTCCGACACGCTGCTACTCACCGGTCTGGCGCTCGTGCTCGGGGCCGCCCTGCTGAGTCTCTTCCTTGTGGCGCTGTGCGCGCGTGACGTGTTACTAAGCTTTCTCGCCGTGCGCCTGTTCCGAGCCCAGTACCCCGCGGGCGACCGGATCCGGATTGATCAGTGGGAAGGCGAGATCGTGGGATTCAAGCAACATGCCCTGCAGCTGCGGACGGCAGACGGCGTCGTGTCCGTGCCGGCCGTCCTGCTGATGCGCGAACCGGTCATTCGGCTTAGCTAGTCGGGCCGCAACGCTTAACTCAACGCAGACTTGCCTCGATGGCGTAGATAGTTCATCCTCAAATCTGCCGAAGGGCCTTAGGCGAACGGCGCAACTTCGCCGTGGCGCAACGCAGGCCGAACGACAGCGAAAGGAGAACTGGTGATGAGCTCGGTATTGATTAAGAACGGTTTTGTCGTAACGCTGAATGACAGCAACGAAATGTTACCCAACGGCAGCGTCTATATCGTAGACGATAAAATTGCAGATATTGGTACGTTCCCGGACGACAAATACCAAGCCGATCGCGTCATCGATGCGAAAGGCAACATCGTCATGCCCGGCCTAATCAATGCGCATCATCACCTCTACTCGACATTTGCGCGCGGCTTCTCGCCGCCCGGAGAACCCGCCCGCAACTTCCAGGAAATCCTCGAACGCTTGTGGTGGAAGCTGGATCTGGCGCTGGACGAAGAGGACGTCTACTATTCGGCGCTGATCGCGGTCATGTACGCGGCTCGCGCCGGCTGCACCACAATCATTGACCACCATGCCTCGCCTTCCTGCTCGGAAGGCAGCTTGGACCTGATCGAAAAGGCCTTCCGCGAAGTGGGATTGAGCGGTTGTTTGTGCTACGAGGTTTCGGACCGCAATGAAAAGGGGGAAGGCATTGCCGAGAACGAGCGCTTCATTAAGAAGTGTCAGGCATCGGACGACGATCAGATCACCGCGCTGTTCGGCCTGCACGCATTGATGACGCTGAGCACGCCGACGCTGGAGAAATCGGCAGACATCGCGCACCAGCTCAACACCGGCTTCCATGTTCACGCGGCGGAGGCGGAAGTGGACGTGAATGTCACCTTCGAGCGTTATCAGCGTCGCTTGATGGATCGCTTTTTGGACTTCGGCATACCCAGCCCGCAAACTATTTTTGTGCACGGCATTCATTTCGAGGCGCGCGAGATGGACCTACTGAAGACAACGGATTCGATTCTGGTCAACAACCCCGAATCCAACATGAACAACGGCCTGAGCGTGACGCCCATTCTGGAAATGCTTTCCCGCGGTGTGCTGGTCGGGATCGGGACAGACGGCATGTCATCACACATGATCTCGCAAGCCCGGGCATTGTACTTGTTGCAACGCACGTACCGTCGCGATCCGCGCGTCGCTTTCGGCGAGGCGGCCGATATCTTGTTGAACAACAACCGCAAGATCGCCGAACGGATCTTTAAGGAGCCGCGCGGCCGATTAGTCAAGGGACAGTTGGCTGATGTGATTATTGCGGACTATGTCCCGTTCACCCCGCTGAGTGCGGCGAATTTCTATGGACACCTTTTGTTTGGCTTAAGTTTCGCCCGAACAGGCACCACCATCGCGCGCGGTCAAGTCATCGTCGATAACGGCCACATGGTCGGGATCGACGAAGAAGAAGTGCGGGCGAAGTGTGTCGAGCGGGCGGAAAAGTTATGGTCCCGCATCCACTAACGCTACATGCTCTATACCGACTATCTGCGTGATCTCGGCTTGATTCTCACGATCGCCGTGGGATTCATTTATGTGGCCAGCCGCATTCGTATGCCGTCGATTGTGGCGTATCTGCTGGCGGGACTCTTCCTGGGACCCGTGACGGGGTGGATTTCGGTATCCGATGCCTTGGACCTGATGGCCGAATTCGGCATCGCCCTGCTGCTCTTCCTGGTTGGCCTGGAACTTAGCTTCGCCCGGATTCGCGATGTCGGCCCCGTGGCCGTGGTGGCGGGCTTGGGGCAGGTCGTGTTCACCGCCGTGATCGGCTTTGTTGTTTGTATGCTGATCGGCTTTTCCGTGATTGAGTCGATCTTTTTGTCGATGGGCTTAACCTTCAGCAGCACGGTTGTGGTGGTTAAGTTGCTGGACCAAAAGCGGGAACTGAACGCGCTGTATGGTCGCATCGCGGTCGGCATCTTTCTCGTGCAGGACTTGGTGGTCATCGTCGCCCTCACCTTTTTGGCCGGACTCACACATGGCGATGAACTGGTTTGGCGAGAAGTGTTGGGCGGACTTGGCTGGTCCTTCGGCGGCATGTTTGTACTGCTGATCGCCATGGTCCTTAGTGCCCGGTACCTTTTGCCCAAGCCGTTTGCTTGGGCCGCGCGCCAACCCGATATGCTCTTTGTGTGGAGTCTGGGATGGTGTTTTTTGATCGTAGGGCTCTCCTATTGGATGGATTTATCGGTGGAGATCGGCGCCTTTCTCGCGGGCATTAGTCTGGCGCAATTCGACTTTAGCGACGACTTACGGCGGCGCGTGCATCCGCTGATGAATTTCTTTCTGGCCGTCTTCTTCGTTTCCTTGGGCGTGCGCATGAACTTTGGCGATGTCGGCGCTCATTTCGGCGCCGCCATGGTGCTGGCGCTCTTCGTGTTGATCGGCAACCCCTTTATCTTCATGGTGATCATCGCCCGTATGGGCTACAGCGAGCGGACCGCCTTCAAGACCAGCGTGACTGTGGCGCAAATCAGTGAGTTCTCCTTCATTTTCGCGGCGATGGGCGTTTCGACCGGATTAATTGACGACCCCATCCTGGGTATCACCGCGTTGGTGGGCATAACAACGATCGCGATTTCCTCCTACATGATTTTGTACAGCGATCCGCTGTACGACTGGGTACGCAAACGGAAACTGCTGACCCTGTTCCGGGCCGGCGACAAAGATCCCAAGGGAGAAGAGGCGGTGCGCGAGCGCAAGGATCACATCATTGTGGTCGGGATCAATGCGCTGGGCCGCGCCATCGTTGAGCGACTGCACCAAGATGGACAGGATCAAATTTTGGCCATCGATATAGATCCGGAAAAGCTGCGAGATCTTCCGTGCGAAACCATGCTGGGCAATGTCGAATACCTGTCGGTGCTGGAGGAAGCCGGCCTGGAAAGAGCGCGCTTGGTCATCTCCGCCCTTCAAATTGAGGACACCAACCATCTGCTCGCCTACCAAGCCCGCTCGCGTGGTATACCGTGCGCCATACATGCCTTCGACCTCTCGGTTATCGACGACCTCGTCGAGCTGGATGTCAATTACCTGATGTATCCGCGCGTTGAAGGCCTAAAATACCAGACCGAAGAACTCAAGCGTATGGGGGTCCTGCCGCAATGATTGACCTGGCCACACTGTTGCTGGTTGCGGCAATCGCGTATGCGATTCGGAGAGCCCTTCATATCCCGCTCATCCCCATGCTGCTGCTATCCGGAATGGCCCTGCGCTATAGCGGCCTGGCACTGGACGAAGACATCGGTAAGGCCGTTCTGGATGTTGGCCTGGCCGTGCTCGTGTTCAGCGCCGGCATGGAACTGAATCCGAAACGCTTCGGCGGCCAGCACCGGTTGGTGCTCGGCATCGGGCTGACGCAATTTTTCTGCATTGGCATCGGCGGCGTGCTCTTGTCCCGTTGGCTGGGGCTGGACTGGTTATCCGCGCTGTATATCGGGCTCGCCATCAGCACCAGTTCGACGCTGATTATCATTCGCCTGCTCAAGTCGCGCCAACAAATGTTTGAGCCGTTTGGTCGCATTGTCACCGGTGTGCTGTTGCTGCAGGACTTGCTGATCATCTTAATCATCGTCCTCTTGTATCATCTTCCCGAAGGTCTCGTTGCGGTGGGCTTGGGCATGGGGGGGCTAGCCGTCCTGCTCGCCTTATGCTATGTCTGCTTGCGGTGGCTACTTCCGCACATGGTGCTGAAGATGAAGCTGGATCAGGAGACCCTGGGGCTCGCGATTCTGGCCGTCCTGTTCATCTTCATGGGCCTCGCCCATCTCCTGCGCCTCCCCATTATTACCGGGGCATTCCTGGCCGGCGTCTCGCTTTCTGCGTTCCCCGTCAATAGCGTGGCCCGCGGTTTGATTTCTTCCATCACCATTTTCTTTATGGCGATCTTTTTTATCGTGTTGGGCGGGCTAATCGATTGGTTGTCGCCCGAGGAATGGGCGCGCGCCGCCTGGCTGACGCTGTTCATTCTCGTAGCCACTCCCGCTCTCGTGGTCACCGTCGCCTTGCGCATGGGCCTGAATGCGCGTTCGGCGATTGAGTCCGGTCTGTTGCTGGCGATGACGAGTGAGTTCTCGTTGTTGGTGGTTTTGCAGGGATTATTTCTCGGCCTGATCTCGGAGCAGATCTTTAATATTGTGGCGATGGCCACTGTTTTAACCATGACCATTACGCCCTTGCTGGCAACGGATCGGATCACGTGGCGCCTGATGAATTGGTTGCCCAACCCGGTGCCGAGCGAGGGAAGCGATGCCGCGCAGCTCGCCGATCACGTCATCCTACTGGGCTATGGAAAGGGCAGTTCCGTTGTCTTGAAGATGTTGCGGCAAGCCGGATACGAAGTCGTGATTGTCGTCGACGACCCGGTGGTGGTGCGCGAATTGACGGAACAAGGCATTCGCGCAATCACCGGTGACGGCGCCGACCCGCGCATCCTGGCTGGCGTCGGCATTGACCGCGCCAAACTGGTGATTTCGTCCATGCGCCGGGTCAGCGATACCCTGAATGTACTGGACCGCTTGTCTTCCGGCGATACACAGCTCATCATTCGCGTCTTCGAGCCGGAGGAAGCCGAGCAGGTGCGGGCCAAGGGCGGCATCCCGGTGCTGTCATCCGACGCGGCAGCGGCCGCATTCATGAAATGGTACGAACAGGTTATGTAGTCGACTGGCGCAAGGCCGCGTAGAATTCGGCGACACGGGTCGCCTGGCCGGTCGGCGAGAAGCGCGCGCGCGCCTGTTCCTCGGCCTGCTTGGCCATCTTACGACAGGCGGCACGATCATCATACAGGGATTTAAGCGCTACCGCCATCGCTTCCGGTGTGGGCTCGCACAAGCGCCCGGTTCGCCCCTCGTCGACGAGTTCGGGGAGATAGCCCACCCCCACGGCGGCGACCGGCACACCGGCGGCCAGCGCCTCGCGTACGGCGCGACACGACTTATCGGTGCCGGGCGCCACGTAGGCGAACACATCCATGGCGTGATAGGCCGCCACCAGCTTTTCCCAGCGACAGTACCCACCGATGATGAGCCGGTCGGCTACGCCCAATTGCGCAGCCGGCTGATGTACCGCCGCCTCCATCTCGCCCCGGCCGATCAGCAAACCCCGCATCTGGGGACACTCATCCTTCAGCAACTGCAATGCCTTCAAAAACAGGTCCACGCCTCGATTCACGCCCATGCGCATGACGAGGCCGACCACAAATGCGTCGGGCGGGATGTCGAATGTCTCGCGCGTATCGGTTTTAGGCTTGGCTTGAAACCTTTCGACATCCACCGGCGGCGTGGACACCAGCATGCGCCAGGCGGGCACACCGTAGTGTTCCTCCAATTCATCGCGGGCCTGATCGCTGATCAGGATCCAGCCGTCGGTACGGGGGCGGCAAATCCAGCGGGTGCGGAACGAGCGGCGCGCCAGATTGGGCTCATACATCGAGTGCACCACCAAAGGAGGCTTCGCCAGGTGCGCGGCCACCAGCACCGCCATTAAGTGGGCATTCGGCATATGGGAATGCAGCACATCTGCAGGGTTTTCGATTAAGTAGCTGCGCAAGGCGCGCACATCATTCCAGGTCGCCCCCACACGAAAGTGTTTTGGCATTTCAAAGACAACCGGTTCCAGACCTTTCTGGCGCGCCTGATACTCGATCGAGTCCTCCAGCTTGGCACGGCTTTTGCCGCACGCCAGACGGGCATCCAAGCCGATTCCCTGCTGGCCCAAGACCAGATCGGCGGCCGGCTCGGCGCGTTCGGTCCAGCGAAAGTTGCTGAGTAAATGCAATATGCGCATGCTTGATCAGGCGTGAGACGAAACCTATTCCACCGATTCGGTGCTCTGCTTCAGTTGCTCAAAGGCCGCAGTAAACTCCGAGGCGCGTGTGAGATAGAAATGACAATCGCGGCCGGTTTGCTGCTCCACATCCTGGCGAAGCTGTTCGTTGAGCGGGTTCAGAATGGCAACAAGCAACTCGGTGCTCAGCGTATCAAACACCAAGGCGCCCCGTCGCATAATGAAGTTGAGAGGCAGGAAAGGCTGTAGTTCCGCCCGCATCGTAAAGCCCGACAACGAGACGTAGGGCATGCGGAAGCTGAGGGACAAGTGGGCCAGGGTATCGTCCAGGCGACGGTTATTGGTGGCCTCCAGCGCGTGCAACAAGGCGACGGGCTCGTCGCTGCGCCCGCTCTCGGAGATCCGCGTCAACTCGCCAACCAGAACGTTGTAGTCCTCCTGAGAAAGCTCGCCTTCATCAAACAGCCGCCAAGCCAGATCCATTTCGGCAGTGAGATCGGCCTCGGCCCGGTCGCTGAGGTCCACATCGGGCGGGGGCGTATAAGCAGTGCGCCGTTTCTCGTCATAGGCCGTTACCCACGCCTGGGCGCGGGGATCCGAGTGACCGCGGAGCTCTTCCGCCAACTCGGCCAGCAACTCTTCGTCGCCTTCCGCCGTGAGCACCTCTCCCAGACGCAAACGATAGCCCAGCGCCTCCTCGTCCTCGCCACATTGATCTGCCGCCTGAGCGGCCGCGTGCAGCGCCCCGCGATCATCCGGCATGATTTCCAGAATATCCTGAAACGTACGCAGAATATGGCGGACGTCGTCCCCACCACCATCCATTAAGTCGTCATGATCGTGATCGTGCGTTGCTCTGTCCGGCTTATCCATAGTGTCTAAAGGTTATCGGGTTTGATAAATTAGAACAAGTGCTTTAGTCTTCCCGTCAGTTCGGGGTACTATAGGCTTGGGAGCGAGCGCCTACATGGAAGCACAGGAAACCAAAACCGACATCAAATATACGGATCGGATCAAACGCATTCTGTTGCGTCGGCAATGTATCTCAGCCGAGGCCTTGGCCGAAGCGGAGCAGGAAGCGCAACGGTCGGGTATGCGGCTGGAAAAGTTTCTAGCTGAGCGACAACGTGTACCGCCCCCTGAGATGGCGTTGGCCCTGGCCGAATACCTCCAAATGCCACCGATCAGCCTAGCCCATTTCACCATTCAGCGTTCCCTGATGGATTTGGTGCCGCAAGAGGTAATGACGCGGCGCCGGGTCATTCCGGTCGGACGCATCGGCGGCACACTGACGCTGGCACTGGCGGACCCCTTCGACTTGATGGCAATCGACGAACTGTCGGCCTCCACGGGACTACGCATTGTGCCGCTAGTCGCCGCAGAAACGGAATTGCAACAGCTACTGGATCGCTTGAAAGCCGACGCCACCGGCGGTCTGGATCTCGAAGAGTTGATGCGCGATGAGAGCGGCGAGATTCAGGTGATCGAAGAAGGCGAAGACGATCAGAACCTCGATGAGATGGTGCAAAGCGCGGAGGGTGCCCCCGTCATCCGCATGGTCAACATGATCCTGATCGAAGCCTTGCGCACCGGAGCCAGCGACATTCACATTGAACCGATGGAAAAGAAGGTGCGTCTGCGCTACCGCGTTGACGGCTCCTTGGCGGAAAAACCCGGACCGCCCAAAAGCCTTCAAAATGCCGTGCTCTCGCGCATCAAGATCATGGCCGACCTCAATATCGCCGAGCGACGCGTGCCACAGGATGGCCGCTTCAACATCAAGGCGCTGGGGAAAGAGGTCGACTTGCGCGTCAGCTTTCTGCCCACTGTACACGGCGAAAAGGTCGTGATGCGTACGCTGGATAAATCCAGCTTAGCGCCCAGCCTGAATGCGCTGGGGCTGGACCCCGTGGCCGAACAGGCCATGCTCTATGGGATTCGGCAGCCGCACGGCATCATCCTCGTCACCGGCCCGACCGGCAGCGGAAAGACCACAACACTCTATTCCTGCTTGCAGGACCTGAACAAAGAGGACGTCAATATTATCACCTGCGAAGACCCCGTGGAGTATCAGCTCGCCGGCATCAATCAGGTGCAAGTGCATTCCAAGATCGGGTTGACCTTTGCCAATGCGCTACGCTCGATTCTACGCCAGGATCCCGACATCGTGCTGGTCGGCGAAATTCGTGACAGTGAGACCGCCCAGATTGCCATGCGTGCGGCGTTGACGGGGCACTTGGTGCTGAGCACGCTGCATACCAACGATTCGCCTGGCGCGATCACGCGCCTGATCGACATGGGCGTTGAACCCTTCATGCTGGGCTCCTCCCTGATTCTGTCGCAGGCCCAACGGCTGTATCGTAAGCTGTGCAATGCCTGCAAGCGTCCCGCCGCGATCACGCCGGACATGCTGGCCAGCAATCACATTGACCCGCACGAATTCGATGGGCATACGGTCTACGAGGCGGTTGGCTGTCCGCGCTGCAATCAGGGCTACAAGGGCCGTGGCGCGATCATGGAGGTTTTCCAGATCAATGACGAAATACGCCAAGCCATCCTGAAAGGGAAGAACACCTCGGAACTGCGCGAACTCGGTCGCAACAACGGGATGGTAACGCTGAAAGAGGCCGGCTTGGCACGCGTGAAAGAGGGGGTTACAACCCTGGAAGCCGCCCTCGAAGTGACCGGTGGAGATTAATTCTATGGCCAAACGATCCGCCAGGAAGAAACCCATACCGGTTATCAAGCCGGGCGCCACCAAGATCCCGACCTCGCGCAAAATCGTCAACAACGATCTGGCCGGGTTCACGCGTCAGCTCAGCGCCATGTTGGCCGCGGGCATGCCGATCGTATCCGCCTTTCTAGCGCTCGATGAACAGTCGGACAATGTCTACTTCAAGGCGGTCATTCGCGGGGTACGCGAGGCCCTGGAGGCCGGCCAATCACTATCGGAATCGCTGCGCAAATATCCAGCTATCTTTGACCGGTTGTACTGCAACATGGTGGCGGGCGGTGAGAGCAGCGGCGAACTCGCCGAGACCATGGCGCGCTTGGCAACCTTTCTGGAAGACGCGGCCAAGCTGCGCCGCAAGGTCAAGGCCGCCATGATGTACCCCATCATCGTGCTCACCATTTCGATCATTATCACTATCGGCCTGATTCTCTTTGTTGTTCCGGTGTTCGGGGAGATGTTTGAGGATTTTGACGCCGAACTGCCGGCCCCCACCCAAGGCCTGCTAAACCTGAGCGCATTCCTGCAGGCCCACTTCCTCATCTTCGCCGGCGTTGTGGTGGTGCTTTACTTCATCTTCCGCAAATGGAAGCGAACCCCCTCCGGCGCCTATCGATGGGACTCCATGGTCTTGAAGATTCCGGTCTTCGGAAAACTAAATCGGTATGTGGCCGCCGCGCGCTTCGCACGAATGCTTAGCCAAATGGCGCGCAGCGGCGTCCCGATTCTGAGCGCATTACGCATTGTGGGCGGATCAACCGGGAACCTGGTGGCCGGAAAGATTATTGAGGACGCGGCCATTGTGGTGGAGAAAGGCGATCCCTTGTCCAAGGCGTTGCTGGACCAGGAGGTCTACCCGCTCGCCTTGGTGCGTATGTTGCAAGCAGGCGAAAAGACCGGTAATATCAATGATATGATGGACAGTATTGCGGACTACTATGAAGGTGAGGTCGACAGCATGTTGACCGGTCTGACTTCGCTGCTGGAACCCATGCTGATGGTTTTTCTCGGTGTGGTCATCGGGGGACTGGTTATTTGTATGTTTCTGCCGCTCTTTCAAATGGGCGAAATCGTAGGTAGAGGTTAAGGAATGGCGAAGCTGCTTATAGTTGAGAACGAAGAAGCGACGGCGCGGCTGATGGCCAAGCTGCTCGAGGCAAAATCACACGAAGTGACGCACGCCGCCAGTGGCGCGGACGCCCTTGAGCATTTGTCCGGCGGCAGCTTTGATTTGATGCTGACGGATTTGCGCATGTCGGGTATCGACGGGATGGAGCTGCTGCGCAGAGCCCGTGATTCCTATCCTGACCTGCCGGTCATCATGGTAACGGCCTTTGGCTCGGTGTCGACGGCGGTCGAATCGTTGAAGCTCGGCGCTTTTGACTACCTAACCAAACCCATCAAAATCGACGAGTTGATGGCGGTGGTCGATCGCGCTTTGGATTATGGCCGGGCGATGCAGGAGAGCGCCACGCAGGAAGACGAGCCGGAAGCAGATTACCAACTCGAAAATCTCGTGGCCGCCAGTCCCTCCATGAGAAAGGTCTGCGAGCTCATCCGGCGCGTCGCGCCACTCGATTCCCCCATATTGATCAGCGGCGAACCCGGATCAGGGAAAGACGCCGTGGCCAATGCTGTTCATGCCTGCAGCAAACGCTCGGACGGGCCTTTTCTGCCCCTGAACTGCACGGCGTTTCCTGAAGATGACCTCGAAGTGGAAATCTTCGGCTACACGGCGGGCTATGAAGGGGCCATCCGGTCCCGACAGGGTCTAATCGAGGCCGCCGTCGGTGGCAGCGTCGTGCTGGAGGAGATCAGCGCCCTGCCGCTTTCCACGCAGGGACGCTTGCTGAACCTGCTTAAGAATGGAAAGCTGCGTCGACCCGGTGGCCGTGAAGAAGATGAGTTCCCGCTCGATGTGCGCGTCATCGCTTCCA